>JBHICL010000220.1:0-5721 GCA_046759605.1 Alphaproteobacteria bacterium
CAGTCCCGCCTCGGGCCCGTTCTCTGCGGCGACCCGGAGGACCTTGGGGATGGTCCTCCGGTGACCGCGCTTTTTGTTCAGAATACGAACCCGGCCGTCGTGTGTCCGGAAACCCACAAGTGCCTCGAGGGACTGGCGCGCGACGATCTGTTCGTCGCCGTGCACGAGCAGTTCATGACCGAGACCGCCGCCATGGCCGATATCGTGCTGCCGGCCACCACTTTCCTCGAGCACGACGACTTCTATACGGCGAGCGGCCACACCTTTCTGCAGGTGGCCAGGGCGGTGATCGATCCGCTGCCGGAGTGTCGCGCGAACCACGAGGTTATCCGCGAGCTCGCGAGCCGCGTGGGCGCCAGCCACCCGGGCTTCGAGATGACCGCCTGGGAGCTGATCGACGCGACGTTCGCGGCCTCGGGCCACCCGTCCGCCGAAGAGGTCTGGCGCGGGCATTGGCACGACTGCGCGCTGCCGTTCGAGGAGGCCCATTTTCTCGAGGGCTTTCCCCATGCGGACCGACGTTTCCATTTTCGCGCGGACTGGACGAGTATTGGGGCACGCGGCGATGGCGCGCCGGCGCTGCCGGGTCACTGGGAGGTCATCGACCAGGGCGACGCCGAGCATCCGTATCGCCTTGTTGCGGCCCCCGCCCGCAGCTTCCTCAATACGAGCTTCACCGAGACGCCGGGCTCGAGGAAGCGGGAGGGCGGACCCGACGTCATGATCCATCCCGACGCCTGCGCGCGTCTCGGGGTGGGGGAGGGCGAGCTGGTTCGCCTCGGCAACCGGCTGGGATCGGTCGTCGTCCCGGTGCGGCCGTTCGAGGGCGTGCAGCCCGATGTGGTGGTCGTCGAGAGCGTGTGGCCCAATTCAGCCTTCCGCGAGGGCATCGGCATCAACGCGCTGGTGAGCGCGGAGCCGGGAGCGCCCAACGGCGGCGCCGTCTTCCACGATACGGCGGTGTGGATCCGGCGCGCGTAGCTGGCCCGCCGGGCCTTACACGGCGCTCCACTCCGGGCTGGTCGAGGGAGTCCGTTTTTGAGTAAGGTTCGCGCCGGCAGCGACGGCGAGGCCACGAGCCCCCATGGCGACCTTCCTTCAGTTCCTTTTTGCCGGCATCATGGTCGGCGCGATTTATGCTCTGGTCGCCCTCGGCTTTTCGATCATCTACAACGCCAGCAACGTCATAAATTTCGCCCAGGGCGAGTTCGTCATGATCGGCGGCATGGCCACGGTTTTCATCGCCGCGGCCGGCGTGCCTTTGCCCGTCGCCATGCTGCTCGCCATCGCGCTCGCGGTGCTGGTCGGGCTGGCGCTCGCCTGGTTCGCGGTCGAGCAGGCGCGCGGCGCCTCGGTCGTGACGTTGATCATCATCACCATTGGGGCGTCCATCTTTCTGCGCGGTCTCGCCGGCGCCGTCTGGGATCGCAACTTCCACACCCTGCCCGCGTTCAGCGGCACCCGGCCGATCTTCATCGGCGGCGCCACGATCGTGCCCCAGGCGCTGTGGATCGTCGGCTCCATGGCGGTGATAGGGCTCCTCCTGTTCTACTTCTTCACTCGCGTGCGGTTCGGCAAGGCGATCCGCGCGGCCGCGTTCAACCGGCTGGCCGCCCAGCTCGTGGGCGTGAACACGCGGTTCGTGCTGCTGGCGAGCTTCGGGCTTGCCGCCGCGATGGGGGCCGTGGGCGGGATCCTGGTGGCGCCCGTGGCGCCGACGCACTTCCAGGTGGGCATCATGCTTGGTCTCAAGGGATTCTCGGCGGCCATCGTCGGGGGGATCGGCAATCCGGCCGGCGCCATCGTCGGCGGGCTCATCGTCGGCATCGCCGAGGCCATGGCGGCCGGCTATATCTCCTCCGCCTACAAGGACGCGGTCGCCTTCGTCCTCATCCTCCTGGTCCTGTTCTTCCTGCCGAGCGGGCTGTTCGGCCGCCGCGGCGCCGAGAGCGTGTAGGTCGGGCGCGAGATGAAGCGGCTCGCCCGCGATCCCCGTTACGGCGGCGTCCTCGCGTTGGCGGTCGCGGTCGCCGTGCTGCCTTTCTTCCTGCCGAACAGGTTCTTCTTCGACGTGGCGATCAACATCGGCCTCGCGGCGATCGTGTGCGTGGGCCTCAACCTGCTGATAGGCTACGCCGGCCAGATCAGCCTCGGACATGCCGGCTTCTTCGGTCTCGGCGCCTACACCTCGGCGATACTGACCGCCACCTACGGCTGGCCGCCCCTGGGTGCGCTGCTCGCCGGTATGCTGGGCGTCGGGCTCCTCGCGTTCCTGGTGGCGAGGCCGATCCTCCGGCTAAAGGGACACTACCTCGCCATGGCGACCTTGGGTCTGGGCATCATCATCTTCATCGGGCTCAACCAGGAGGTGCGCCTCACAGGCGGGCCTGACGGGATGCCGGTGCCGTCGTTCTCCGTCCTGGGCTGGACGATCGTGGACGACGAGACCTGGTACTGGGTCGTGGGCGCTTTCCTGCTGCTCACGGTGTGGCTGTCGCTCAACCTGATCCAGTCGCCGGTGGGGCGCGCGCTGAGGGCGGTGCATGGATCGGAGATCGCCGCCGAGGTCGTCGGCGTGGACACGACCCACTACAAGGTCCTCGTCTTCGTGCTGTCGGCGGTGCTGGCGAGCTTCGCCGGCAGCCTGTTCGCCCACTACAACGGCTTCCTCACGCCAAGCGAGGCCAATTTCTTCAAATCCATCGGCTTCGTGACCATGGTGGTGTTCGGCGGCATGGCATCGATCTTCGGCTCGGTGATCGGCGCCGCGATTCTCATATCGCTCCCCCAGCTCTTGACCGGCTTCGAGGAATTCGAGCTGGTGGCGTTCGGGCTCGTGCTTATGCTGACGATGATCTTCATGCCGAGGGGACTGCTGCCGAGCATTGTGGGACGCTTGGGCGGGGCGCCGTCGTGAGCCTTCTGCGGGTCGAGGGCCTGAGCAAGGATTTCGGTGGCATCACAGCCGTCCAGGACCTGGATTTCGACATCGCCGCCGGCGCCATTCATTCCATCATCGGCCCCAACGGCGCGGGCAAGACAACGCTTTTCAACCTGGTCACCGGGTTGATCCATCCGACCCTGGGCTCGGTCCATTTCCAGGACGATGATGTGACCGGTCTGCCGCCCTACGTCCTCGCCCGGCTTGGCATTTCGCGCACCTTCCAGAACCTGCAGATCTTTTTCAACATGAGCGTTCTCGAGAACGTGATGGTCGGGCGGCATCTGCACATCCGGCGGAGCTTCCTCCCGGCATTGTTCCGCTTGCCGAGCATCGCGCGCTCGGACGCCAGGTGCGAGGATCGGGCGGTCGATCTTCTCGGATCCGTGGGACTGGGCGACTACGTTCGCGTGCAGGCGAGCGAGCTGCCCTATGGCGCCTTGAAGCGGCTCGAGATCGCCCGCGCTCTGGCGACCGAGCCTCAGCTGTTGCTGCTCGACGAGCCCGCCGCCGGCTGCAACGCCAGGGAGACGCAGGAGATCGACGATCTGATCCAGGAGGTCTCGGCGAGGGGCGTGACGGTCGTCCTGGTGGAGCACGATATGCGCCTGGTCATGGGGGTCTCGGACCACATCCTCGTGCTCGACAACGGCCGCAAGCTGGCGGAGGGCACGGCCGCCGAGGTGCGCGCGAACCCGGAGGTCGTCGCCGCCTACCTAGGAACCGGAGCAATATCGACGGGTTGACATGCTGCTCGAAGTCACCGGGCTCACCAGCCACTATGGCCGCATCCAGGCCCTCAAGGGCGTGGATGTCGCGGTGGACGAGGGCGAGCTGGTGGCGCTCGTCGGCGCCAACGGCGCCGGCAAGACGACGCTGTTGCGGACGATTTCCGGGGTGCTGTCGGCCTCGGGCGGGGGGATCCGGTTCGCGGGCCGCGACATCACAGGCGACCGCCCCGAGGCAAGGGTCCGCATGGGTATCGCCCAGGTGCCGGAGGGGCGTGAGATCTTCGGGCCAATGAGCGTCGAGGACAACCTGATCCTTGGCGGCTATACCGCGCGGTCCGCCGATGTACGGGTCAACCTCGATCGCATGTACGGGATGTTTCCCCGCCTTCGCGAGCGTCGGCGGCAAGTGGCCGGGACCTTGTCGGGCGGCGAGCAGCAGATGCTGGCGATCGCGCGGGCCCTGATGGCGCGCCCGAGGCTTCTGCTCCTGGACGAGCCGAGCATGGGGCTCGCGCCGCTCATCGTCGAGCAGATCTTCGACACCATCACGGGACTCAAGGGATCGGGGGTGACGATCTTTCTCGTCGAGCAGAACGCCCTTGCCGCCCTTTCGGTCGCCGACCGCGGCTATGTGCTGGAGTCCGGCGGCGTGGTGCTGACCGACAGCGGCGACCGGTTGCTCGACAACGAAGAGGTCAAGGCCGCCTATCTGGGTCTCTGATCAATCCTTCGGTCGTAGGTCCACGATCCGTTTGGCCTTGCCGACCGAGCGCTCGACCGTGTCGGGCGGTGTCACCTTTACCTGGGACGTGAGGCCGATCTGCGCCTTGATGCTTCGCGCAAGGTCTTTCTCCGCGGCGGTACGCGTATCGTCCCGCGCCGCCTCGGTTCGCGCCTCCACCACCACCGTCAGCTCGTCCAACCGCCGCTCCCGTCGCACCTCCAGGATGTAGTGCGGGCTCAGCCGGTGGTCGCTCAGGATCAGCTCCTCGACCTGCGAGGGGAACAGGTTGACGCCGCGGATGATCAGCATGTCGTCGCTGCGCCCCGTCACTTTCTCCATCCGCCGCATGGTGCGGGCCGTGCCCGGCAGAAGCCGCGTGAGATCCCGGGTGCGGTAGCGGATGATCGGCAGCGCCTCTTTCGTGAGCGAGGTGAACACGAGCTCGCCGTGCTCGCCGTCCGGCCGCACCGCGCCGGTCGCCGGGTCGACGACCTCGGGATAGAAGTGGTCCTCCCAGATATGGAGGCCGTCCTTGGTCTCGATGCATTCGTTGGCCACACCG
This sequence comes from Alphaproteobacteria bacterium, assembly GCA_046759605.1. Classification (GTDB taxonomy): domain Bacteria; phylum Pseudomonadota; class Alphaproteobacteria; order UBA6615; family UBA6615; genus JBHICL01. The sequence continues at coordinate 4,959 of JBHICL010000220.1, forward strand.
GGCCCGATGACCTCCGACAGGCCATAGATGTCCACCGCATCCATGTCGAAGAGATCCTCGATCTCCTTGCGCATGGACTCCGTCCAGGGCTCGGCGCCGTGGATGCCCACCTTGAGGGAGCTCTCACGCGGGTCGAGGCCCTGCTGCCGGAACGCGTCGCCGATCGCCAGCATGTAGGACGGCGTCACCATGATCACGTCGGGCGCGAAGTCCCGGATCAGCTGCACCTGACGCTCGGTCATGCCGCCGGACACGGGCACGACGGTGCAGCCCAGACGCTCGGCCCCGTAATGCGCGCCGAGGCCCCCGGTGAAGAGCCCGTAGCCATAGGCGACGTGGACGATGTCGCCCGGGCGTCCGCCCGAAGCACGAATGGAGCGGGCGCAAACGTCGGCCCAGACGTCGACGTCGTGCCGGGTGTAGCCCACGACGGTCGGCTTGCCGGTGGTGCCGCTCGAGGCATGGATCCGCACCACCTGTTCCCGCGGTACCGCGAACATGCCGAAGGGGTAGGCGCGGCGCAGGTCCTCCTTGGTCGTGAAGGGGAACTTCGCGAGATCGGCGAGCTCTCCGAGGTCGTCCGGATGCACGCCGGCTTCGTCGAACGCGTTCCGGTAATGGCGATTGTTTGCGTAGGCGTGCGCGAGGGTCTTCTTGAGGCGCGCCAGTTGCAGCGCGGCGATCTCGTCACGACTCGCGATCTCGATTGCGTCCAGCTCCTCACGACGTGGCGGTGTCGCCCTCATGTCCGTGCTCCGGGTCT
>JBHICL010000221.1:0-5707 GCA_046759605.1 Alphaproteobacteria bacterium
TCATATCCGACAGCGTTCGCGACGGCGGGTTTCCGCCGCTCATGGTTCAGCCGGTGGATTTTGTCGCGCTCCACCGCCAGCGTCTGGCCAAGCTGCAGGAGCAGCGCCAGGCGCAGGGGGTCGCGGCGAGTTCGCCAGGCGAGCTTGCGACCGAGGAATCAGCGGATCCGGTGGAAGGGGACGCCTGATCGTGCCGGCGGATCTGGAGCCCGTTAGGTCCTGAGCCAGATCGGATCGTTCAGGCGCGCGAGCAGCTGCGCGTGCGCTGCAAGCTCAGCCTCGCTCGGGGCATGCGGGCGTGGTGAGAGGGATTTTCGCCGAGCCGAGCCGCGCGCCGCGGCTCTATCGGTGGTTGCAAACTCAAGGTGGCGCTGCCGTCCGCCGACGAGCTCGAGGTAGACGTCCGCGAGCAGTTCCGCGTCGAGAAGCGCGCCGTGCTTCGTTCGCGCGGACGAGTCGATTTCGAAGCGTCGGCATAAGGCGTCGAGGCTTACCTGGGCGCCGGGGAAGCGCCTTTTCGCGATGGCAATGGTGTCCACGGTGCGCTCGAACTTGAGCATCGGCAGGCCCAGTCGGTCGAGCTCCGCGTTGAGAAAGGATATATCGAACGCGGCGTTGTGGATAACGAGCGTGGCGCCTCCTATGAAATCGAGGAAATCCTGGGCGATTTCGGCGAAAGTCGGCTGTTTTGCCAGGAATTCCCTGCTTAGTCCGTGCACCTGGAACGCCTCGTCGGGCATGTCGCGCTCGGGATTGACGTACGTCTGGAATGTGGCCCCGGTTGGAATGCCCTGAAACACCTCGACGCAACCGATTTCGACGACCCGATGCCCGGCGGATGGATCGAGGCCCGTGGTTTCCGTGTCGAGGATTATTTCGCGCACGGCGTCGGTCCGCTGCTTGCCCGGATTTCAGGCGCCGGGGCGTAGTGTTCTTACAAGACGTGCTATCTGACGCAAAGTATAGTGTTTGCTGAGCCCTGTCTCCACAACATAATCCGCTCGTCGTCGCTTTTCCGCGTCGGGTAGCTGCCGTGCCGCGATGGCCGCGAACCGCTCGGGCGTCATGCCCGGGCGGGCTAATACGCGCTGGCGTTGCACGAACTCGGGCGCGGATACCACCAAGACCGCATCAACCTCGCGCTCCGCCCCGGTTTCGAACAGCAGTGGAATATCAAGGACCACCAGCGCCGTCTGGTTGCGCGCGTGGCGTTTGATGAAGCGCTCCCGCGACTCCGTGACCAGAGGATGCAGAAGGCCCTCGAGCTCGACGAGACGCTCGGGGTCCGCAAAGACGATACCGCCGAGGCGCGTGCGATCCACCTGGCCGTCTGCGACGACCCCTGGAAATGCCTCGGCGACTATGGGCACGCCGCGGCCGCCCTTGACCAGGAGGCGATGAACCACCGGATCGGATTCGTGCACGGGCACCCCAAGCCGACGGAAAATCTTGGCCGCCGTCGATTTGCCCATGCCGATCGAGCCGGTCAGTCCGAGAAGGAATGGTCGCAACGCCTTACTCCGCGAGAACGGCGGCGCGGAGGTCCGTCGTGACCTCGGGCTCCACACCGAACCAGGCCCGGAAGCCGGGCCGAGCTTGGTGGAGCAGCATGCCCAGCCCGTCGACCACCGTGTTGCCGCGAGCGCGCGCGTGCGTCAGCAGGGGTGTCTCGAGGGGTGTGTAGACGATGTCCGTCACCACCGCGTCCGGGGGCAACGTCCCGAGATCCAGGTCCAACGGTGGGTTGCCGGTCATGCCGAGAGTCGTCGTGTTCACGAGGAGCGCGACTTCGTCGAGCGCGCCGTGCCGTTCGTCCCAGTCCACGATGTCGATATCGGCGCTCAGGACATCCGCCAACGCCCGCGCCCGCGTCGCGGTGCGATTGGTCAACCGGATCGTGCGCACACCCGCATCCAGGAGAGCCAGGCAAATAGCCCGGGCAGCGCCGCCGGCGCCGATGATACACGCCGCACGGCCCCGTAGTGCCTCGATGCAAATCGTCGTGCGCAGGTTTTCGATGAAGCCATAGCCGTCGGTGTTGCTTCCCGCGAGACGGCCATCGGTAGAGACGGCGACGGTATTCACCGCGCCCGCGCGTCTCGCGTCGTCGTCAACCTCATCCATGAAAGCGAGCGCGGTTTCTTTGTGGGGCACCGTGATGTTCACGCCGGCGAAACCGAGCTTCGGGAGAGCACCCATGGCGTCACCGAGGTGCTCGGGCCGGACCGGTAGTGGCACGTAGGCTCCGTCTATACCGTAATGGTCGAGCCAGAAACCGTGCAGACGGGGCGATCGGGAGTGGCTGACGGGCCACCCTACGACGCCAGCAATTCTGGCATTACTCGTGAGCTTCACCGTGGCACCATGTCGTAGCCGCGCAGGAATTCGAGCAAAGGTAGAAGTGGTAGGCCGAGAATCGTGAAGTAGTCGCCGCGAACGCGTGCAAAGAGGTGAGCACCTAGACCTTCGAGCTGGTATGCGCCCACCGACTGGCACACGGTTCTGCCTGCCTTTGCCAGGTACCAGTCCAGAAAGTCGTCGCTGAAATCGCGCATCTGTAACTCTGCCGTATCGTTGTGGTGCCAAAGGCGTCGTCCGTCGCGAACCACACACACGCTGGCGACCAGCCGATGGATACGCCCGCGCACTGTAACAAGGTGCGCGCGCGCGTGATCAAGATCACGCGGTTTGTCGAACAATCGATCCGCGTACTCGAGCACCTGGTCGGCACCGATGACCAAAGCGCCCGGCCGGCGTGTTCCCACTTGCGTTGCCTTGAGCTCGGCGAGGGTCTCTGAGACCGCCTGTGGCACGGCTCCCGCCGCTGCCAGCGAGGCTTTGATCTCCTCCTCGTCGATACCGGCCGGTTCGACAACGTGGTGAACGCCCGCATCGTGCAGAATTCGCGTCCGCGAGGGACTGGCGGAGGCGAGAATCAGGTCCGTACCCATATCAGCCGTCTTGCAAGTCAGCGGTCGCTTTCGGCTTCCGTTCCGCCTGTCGTGCTTGCAGAAGCTGCATGATTGCCGCCGCCGTTTCTTCGATAGAGCGGCGGCTTACGTCGATGAGCGGCCAGTCTCGCTCTGCGAAGTATCGCCGTGCTTCAATGGTTTCAGCGCGGACCTGTTCGATGTCCACATATGAGGTTTCGCTGTTCTGGTGCAAGGAAAGAAGACGGGCCCGGCGGATTTCCACCAAGCGCTTCGGGTCCTTTGTAAGCCCCACGACCAGCGGGCCGTTCGGCCTCTCCAGGATTGCTGGAAGCGGCACCCCAGGGACATAGGGTACATTCGCCGCTTTGATTCCCCGGTTTGCCAGATAGATGCAAGTAGGCGTCTTCGATGTCCGCGAGACGCCTACGAGGACAATCTCCGCGTTCTCGAGATCCTCGGAGCGTTGTCCGTCATCGTGAATGAGCGCCCAATCCATGGCCTCGATTCGTTCGAAGTATTCGGCATTCATCTCGTGCTGGCCACCAGGGCGGTGGGTGGGCTGGCTGCCCAGGAGCGATCCAAGGGCGGCGATAATTGGGTCAAGCACCGAGATGCAGGGCACCTTGAGCCGGCGACAACCGCTCATCAGTTGGTCGCGTAGGGTATCATCTACGAGTGTGAAGATAACTGGACCGGGATAAGCCGCAATATCCTCGAGCACTTGATCCATGGCTCTTGGTGTTCGCGCAAGGGCCCAAAGATGCTCGACAGGCTCGACCCCCTCGAACTGTACAATGCATGCGCGTGCGACAGCACGGATCGTCTCGCCTGTGGAGTCGGATACACAGTGCAGATGGATTGTCTTCTTAGCTTTTTCGGACATTTTCCTGTGGACAGTTGGGAATAAGCCGACATCTTTCCAAGTGAGTCTTTTCGTTTGCCACGTTGACCGGGTAACGCCCACCTTGAGATCCACTTCAGGACAGTATAGTCCCCAAGTCGTGAAAAACACGCGCCCTCCACCGCATCGGAGTTCGTAATTCCCGGGTTCAACCTGATCCACAGCACGGGGACGACAACAACAGCGCGCTTATGCCAGTGTTGCTCACACCCCCGACCGTGGCTACAGGTTTTGCGGAAAGACCCGTGCGTCCTCCTGGGGACACCTCGGGAATCCCCGGATTGCCTTTGTCCAATCCACTACCACAAAACTTTATATATATTTCAGATTGATAAGAAAGACGGATTGGTTTTGGTGCAAGAACGCGGACAGCCTCGGTGACGACGACATCCAACAGCATCAACAGAACACACAGTGACGTACTGATTGTGCGGGTCCTCAGGAGGGAGAGGTCCCAACGTGTTCCGGTGTGGCTGATGCGACAGGCCGGCCGGTATCTTCCTGAATATCGGCGGCTTAGAGACCAGGCCGCCAGCATCCTGGACCTCTTCTACACTCCTGAGCTGGCTGTTGAGGCGACACTCCAGCCGATTCGCCGCTTTGAGCTCGATGCCGCTATTCTTTTCTCCGATATCCTCGTCGTGCCTCATGCGTTGGGACAGGAAGTTCAGTTTTGGGCCGGGGATGGGCCGGTCCTTACGCCACTTCGCTCGATCGCTGATTTGCCTCGCCTGACCGATAGCGGTTTTCATGATCGACTTGCGCCGGTCTATGAGGCTGCATCGGTGGTGAAAGGTTGTTTACCGACCGGTACGGCACTGATCGGCTTTGCCGGTTCGCCATGGACGGTTGCGACGTATATGGTTGAAGGTGGCACCAGCCGTGATTTTGTGCGTGTCAAGGGCTGGGCTGCAAGCGATCCCATTGGTTTCAGGCAGCTGATCGATCGACTCGTCACGGCAACTGCTAAGCATCTCATCGCTCAGATACGGGCGGGCGCCGACCTTGTACAGCTGTTCGACACCCATGCCGGAGTGTTGCCGGAAGAGGCCTTCCGTAGTCTCGTGGTCCGGCCTACTCGTGCAATCGTGCAAATGGTCCGAGATGCATGTCCCGGGGTACCGGTTATAGGATTTCCACGCGGTGCGGGCGTTATGTATGGCGAATATGCGGCGGAGACCGGTGTGGACGGCGTCGGGATCGATAGTGTCGTACCCTTGAGCTGGGCGGCGGGGGTGCTGCAACCCCTGGTTGCAGTCCAGGGTAGTCTTGATCCGGCGTGGCTCGTCGCGGGAGGGAGCGCCATGCGCGTGGCGACGGCGAACATTCTGAAGGAGCTGGGCAACGGTCCGCTGATATTCAACCTCGGCCATGGCGTACTGCCGGCGACTCCTCCCGAGCATGTCTCGGAGCTGATTTCCATGATTCGCAGCAGCAGCTGAGGATTGGCGATCTTTTATGAAAACCGCCGTCGTATTGCTCAACCTGGGGGGACCGGATCGCCTGGACGCCGTGCAGCCGTTTTTGCGCAATCTATTCGCGGATCCTGCCATCATCGGCGCGCCTGCGTTGCTTCGCCTGACGCTGGCGCAGGTGCTATCCCGTCGCCGGGCGCGGACTGCGCGAGACATCTATGCGCGCATCGGCGGTGGGTCTCCTCTGCTCGCCAACACCGAAGCTCAGGCTCGTGCCCTGGAGGCGTCCCTCATGTCGTTGGGACACGGCGAGGCGCGCTGCTTCATCGCTATGAGGTACTGGCACCCCATGAGCCAGGAGACGGCGGAAGCTGTTCGGGCCTACGATCCGGGGCAGGTCGTTCTGCTGCCTTTGTATCCCCAGTTCTCGACGACAACGACGGGATCGTCGTTGGCCA
>JBHICL010000222.1:0-5696 GCA_046759605.1 Alphaproteobacteria bacterium
CGCGTCGCGGCCGAGACGACCCCCGGCGTACGCGCGGTCGAGGACCACCTGGCCACGGCCGGCCAGTGGGGCTACGCCTGAGGCTTCGCAACCAGGCGTTTGTCAGCGCTAACCCGCGGTGCGGAGAAATTGTCCCAGCCCAGTTCGCCGTGAATGAAGTTCATCGGTGGTGAGCCGATGAAACCCGCGACAAACATTGGCCGGCGATTCATGAATCCGCCTTCCACTATCGCCACGCTATGTGCGAGCGTCATGGCTTCGATCTGATCGTGGCTCACACATATCGTTAAAGCTGTATCGAGAGGTCCAGTACATCATCCAGGACAACGCAAAGCTTGGATAGCACGACCGCGACGACCGCCATGCAGTCGAGAACGCGAAGTGCGGGGGATGCTTCATCATCGATGATCAGAGCATCCTTCCGAAAGGTCCTGAAATCACCCGTTTGTTTCAAATTGCCATCGTAACGCCAAGCGAGTTCATGGGAGCGTATGAACGTTTCGAGAGGGAGTTTCCGACGGCGCGAGACACCCGGAGTTAGAACACATAAGGTCGGTTCGCTACGCCATCCGTCAATACGGGGTGCTCCGAGATCAAGGTATACGCTCTCGACTCTTCGTTGGCGGGAAAGTATCTTCTGTCCAGCATCCTAAAAGACATGCAATAAGACGACGGGAGGATCCAAAAATGAGACGACAACCCGTAATCACGGCGATTGTCGGCGCCACCGCCCTCGCCGGCGTCATGGCGCTTGCACCGGCTGCCGAGGCGCAGTTGAAACATGAGGGCATCACCGTAAATCTGCTGACGCGGCCTGGGCCCGTCATTGCCGGCCGGCTGGCCCAGCGTGGCGAAGAGTTCAAGGAGATGACCGGCGCCACGATCAACGTGGCCGAGGTTCCCTTCGCCGACCTTTTCCAAAAGCTGCTGACGGACTGGGCCACCGGCACGAATTCGATTGATGTCGGCGTGTTCGCATCGGGTTGGGCCGTGGAGTTAGTGGACGCGGGTCTGCTGGCCGATCTGTCCGATTTCGTGGCCAACGATAAGGCCATCGCGCTCGACGACATCGCGCCATACTTCCGCGAGTTCAATCAGAAGATCAACGGCAAGACCTATCTGATTACCATAGATGGCGACTTTCAGATGGTCTACTACCGGGCTGATGTGCTCGACGAGCTCGGTTTGCAGCCGCCGCGCACCTGGGACGAATATCTCAGCGTCGCCAAAGCTGCCCATGGCCGTGACTTGAACGGTGACGGGGAGCCTGATTTCGGCTCTTGCATGTTCAAGAAGCGGAACGCGCAAAGTTTTTATGCGATCATGTCGATCGCTGCCCAGTTCGTACAGACTCAAGGCACCGGCCAGGGCATGTTCTTCGACACTGAGGACATGACCCCGTTGGTCAACAACGAGGCGTGGGCCGAGGCGTTTCGGATCTACAAAGCGACCGGAGAGTTCGGCCCCCCGGATGAGCTGAACCACGACATTGAGGAGACCCGGGCGCTGGCAACCACTGGCCGCTGCGCATTGATCATCGACTGGGGCGACATCGGTCCGTTGTCGATCGCCGAGGACTCGACCGTCAAGAATCTAGTCGGTGCCGTGATCATGCCCGGCTCGCCCCGCGTGCTCGATCGTGAGACTGGAAAGCTTGTAGATTGTGACGCGGAACGTTGCCCGTACGCGATCGAGGGTATCAACTACGCGCCCTTTGCCGCATTCGGCGGTTGGTCGGGGGCCGTCAACGCCAATTCCGATTCGAAGGTGATCGCGGCGGCGTATGACTTCCTGTCCTACATGAACCAGGCGGAGCAGTCCAACTTCGACGTGACGCAAGGTTGGACCGGCTATAACCCGTATCGCATCTCCCAGTTCGAAAACATCGATCCTTGGGTCGAAGCTGGCTTCAGTCCAGAATTCGCCGAGAACTATCTGGGTGCGATCGGCGACAGCCTGACCAGCCCGAATATGGCGTCCGACCTCCGTATTCCGGGGACCCAGCGTTACGAGGGCATTGTCCTCGACCGTGAGCTTGCCAGGTATCTGGCCGATGAGATTACGGCTGAGGAGGCGGTTGCCAACGTTGAAGCGGGTTGGAAGGAGATCACTGAAGAGTTCGGCCGCGAGAGTCAGCTCAACATGTACCGTTCCTCGCTCGGCATCACCAACTGATCCGCGTCAGCGACGTTAGTGGCTATGAAGACCGCCATGGTAGGCCCGCAGCAACCGGGGGACGCTTCTCCGGTTGCCGCGGCCGCCACCTTGCCCCGCAGCGGGGCACTGGCCGAATGGTTCGACAAGCAGTCACGGCAGCTTTTCATCATGCCCGCCGTGATCATGATTCTCTTCTTCTCTCTATTCCCGCTGATCGCATCGGCCATTCTCGCGCTGTCGCGCGTGCGGCTCAGGGCCGGCGGCTACAACATTCGCTTCGTCGGCCTCGATAACTTCGAGAAACAGCTGTTCGGATCCGAGCAGTTCCACTTTCTCGGCACATTCAAGACGATCGGACCGCTGGGCTGGTTGGTCGCGGTCGCCGTGACGGCGGTCCTTATTTGGTGGCTGAGCCGCTACCTGCGGGGTGGAGGCGTCAGCGCCATAGGTCTCGTTGGCCGGCTGATCACCGCCAGCGTGCTCTTTGGCCTCGGACTATTGTTTAGCGCCACCTTGTTCAGCGGCACGCAGTTCGGCTCGCTCGGCGTAACCCTGCTCTACGTGATTGTCGGCTGCACGGTGCAATTCTTCATCGGTTTGGGGCTGGCGTTCGTTTGCGCCCAGCCCATCCGTGGCCGCGCGTTTTTTAGAGTCGTCTTCTTCCTGCCGCTGATGGTCACCCCGATCGGTATCGGCTTCGGTTTCCGGATGCTCGCGGACACGACCAAGGGGCCGTTCGCGCCTTTCTGGAGCTGGATCGGGCTAGGCGACTTCGCCTGGGCCGCGGATCCGTGGGCCGCACGTACCTTTATCATCGTCGGCGATTCCTGGCAGTGGATCCCGTTCATATTCGTGATTCTTTTGGCAGCCCTGGAGACCGTGCCGCGCGATCTGGTTGAGGCCGGCCATGTCGACGGGGCCAGCAAGTGGCAGATTTTCCGTGAGATCACTTGGCCCAGCATTGCGCCGATCGCGGCAACAGTCATGCTGATCCGGGTCATCGAGGCGTTCAAGCTGATCGACCTACCGAACATCATGACGGCCGGGGGACCGGGTATCGCCACAGAATCGATGACGCTCCACTCCTTCTTCTCGTGGCGTGCGCTGGATCTCGCACAGTCGGCAGCGGTCGCATACCTGCTGCTGTTCGTGACCGTTGTCCTTTGTGTCTCCTATTTCAATCTGGTCGTCCGGAAGCGTAGGACCATGCACGCATGACGCTGGCCATCCCATCAGCGCCACCGGCGCGAGCCTCGGGCCTTCAGCGGATTTTCGAACCGGCTCGCATCGGCGAAATGTCGTTGGCCGGGAGGGTCATTGTTTATGCGGTATTGATCGTATGGGCGGCTTTCGTGTTGTTCCCGATCTACTGGATTGTGATGACGTCGCTGAAGCTGCCGATCGATGTGAACAGCGGGCCCGCCTATATCCCTTGGGTCGATTTCATCCCGAACCTCCATGCCTGGCGCGATCTCCTGGATACCAGTGCGGAATCGGCCCTCGCCGACACGCTGCAGCCCTACAAGAACTCGATCATCGTCGCGTTCTTTTCAACAATTCTCTGCATGCTGATCGGGAGCATGGCCGCCTATGCTTTGGCGCGCATCCAGTACAAGCCGAAGTTTGGCACGATCCTGCTGTTCGTTTTGCTGCTGCTGGGCACCACGGTGACAGTCGGCATTTGGGGCATCGATTGGCGCATCGCCCTCACCGCCGGCCTCGCGCTGTTTGTCCTGCTGGCACGGGCCTTGGGGCGTCGCTTCAAACGCCGTGTCGGCAACGGCGACATCCTGTTTTGGATGATCTCCCAACGCATCCTGCCGCCGGTCGTGACGGTCGTGCCGATCTACATGATGTTTCAGAGTGTCCACCTGCTTGACACCCACATCGCGCTTATCCTGACTTACACGGTCGTCAATCTGCCGATCGTGGTGTGGCTGATGCACGATTTCTTTTCCAGCATTCCGATCGACCTGGAGGAAAGTGCCCAGCTGGACGGGGCCTCTCGCATGACGATTTTCTATGAGATCGTCATCCCGCTGGCGCGGGCTGGCCTTGCCGCGACGACCCTTCTCGTCCTCATCCTGGCGTGGAACGAGTATCTCTTGGCGCTGTTCCTGTCGACGTCGAACGCGCAAACGTTGCCCATCCTGGTTGCCGCCATGAATGGAGGCGAGAAGGGGGTCCTCTGGTGGACGATGTGCGTCGTCATCGTCATCATGATCGTCCCCGTCGTTCTCATGGCGCTGCTGCTGCAGCGTTTCATTGCCAAGGGCATCCTGTTGGGGGCGGTGAAGGGATGAGCGTGGCTGAAACAAAAACCGAGAGAACGAGCCGATCGCGCGCCCAGCGGCTGTCCGTCCGAAGCCTCAACAAATCGTTTGGGAACAACCACGTCGTCAAGGATCTGACCATCGATGTGGATCCAGGGGAGTTCCTCGTCCTGCTGGGTCCGTCCGGCTGCGGCAAGACGACGGGCTTGCGGATGATCGCCGGCCTGGAGGCGGTCGACTCCGGCCGGATCGTCCTCGGCGATACGGACGTCACCCATGTGATGCCGAAATACCGGGATGTGGCGATGGTGTTCCAGTCCTACGCCCTGTATCCGCACAAGACCGTCGCCGAGAACATCGGATTTCCCCTGAAGGTACGGGGCATGTCGCCGCAACAGCGTGCGTCTGCAGTCCGCGAAGCAGCGGCTCAGGTCCACATGGAGGAACTCCTCGAACGCTACCCGCGCCAACTCTCCGGCGGCCAGCGCCAGCGCGTCGCCCTGGCGCGGGCGATCGTGCGTCGGCCTTCGGTGTTCCTGATGGATGAGCCACTGTCGAATCTGGACGCGAAGCTTCGCGGATACATGCGGGCGGAACTGAAGCACATGCAGCATGAGCTGGGCGTTACGACCGTCTACGTCACACATGACCAGGTCGAAGCCATGACCCTGGCCCACCGTGTCGCCATTATGGACCAAGGTGTTTTGCAGCAGATTGGCGGGCCGCGGGAGATCTACGACTCCCCGTCCAACATGTTTGTGGGCGGCTTCATGGGCTCACCGCCGATGAACTTTATCAAGGGCCGGGTCGATAACGACAGGTTCGAAAGCCATGGCGTCAGCGTACCGGTCGATGGCAGCAGTGGGAACGGCGCGGCGGTCATGGGGTTTCGGCCGGAGGACGCCGAGGTTGTCGAGCCGGGCGGGGGCCTGTTCGACGCCACCGTCTATGCGGCGGAACTCACTGGCGACGTCACCCTGGTTACGATCGCCTTCGGCGACGAAAGCCTGGCCGTGAAGATGCCGAAGGAATACGATGTCGATTTCGACCGCACGGTGGCCGTGCGTTTTCCCCTGGACCGCGGTTTCCTGTTCGACGCCAATTCCGGCGAACGTCTTCCCGCGAGATTCGTCGCCGCTGCGGCGTGATAGCTGCGGAGTTCTCGAACTGGGAGACGCGGTACGGAAGACGAGGCCGGTTTCCCCCGGCTAGGAACCGATCCCCCGGGGCCGCGGGAGCGCGTCCTCAGCGGCCCGCGCGTGGATA
>JBHICL010000223.1:0-5632 GCA_046759605.1 Alphaproteobacteria bacterium
CCCCTGGAACGCCTGGCGCTCAGCCCCCAGTGTGGGTTCTCCACCTCCATCATCGGCAACAAGCTCTCCGTCGACGACGAGAAGCGAAAGCTGAAATTGATCTGCGAGACGGCCCAACGCGTGTGGGGCTAGCCGAGCCCCCGGGCGGTCAGTTCAGATCGCCGTCCTTCCAGTACTTCGAGCCCTGGATGGTCGCCTGCAGCGCCAACCCGTTCTCGGTGATCTGGTAGAGCTTGATGCCCGGCGCTATGTCGACGGCGCCGGCGAAGGCGCCGCCCTTCTCACCGGCCTTGGCGACCGCGTCCGCCTGAGCGCCGGCCTCCCAGCCCTTCTCGATGAAGCGCATGAGCGCATCGCGGTCGGTAAATACGAAGACGCCGCGGAAATCCTTCACCCCGAGGCCGATGCCGACGCCGGCGGTGAACATTCTCATGTAGACGTCCTCGCCCGTCTCGTTGTCATGCACGACGCCCCAGCCGTTGCCGGTCGATAGCAGAAACAGATTGACCCCGACGTTGCTGAACGCGCCATAGCCATCGGCCGAGGCGATCGCGCCGCGCGCGCCGGGGTGCACCTGGTAGAGCTCGTTCAAGGTGTCCGCGCGCATGTCCCTGACGGCCTGGCGCTTCTCCGCCAGGGAATCGCCTTTCGGGCCCATGCAGCCGACGGTCAGTCCGGCGACCACGAGACAAGCAAACGAGGCACGCGCCAAACGAATCATCGCGAAGCTCCTTTGGCGATTGCAGCCGCGCGCCCTCGGGAGTCGAGCGCCGGCGGCTCCGGTCCTGATGACCGGCCAAACATGGAGCCTGGCGGTTAACCGCTCGTTACCGGCGCCCGCAAAACGCCGCGCCCGGTTGACTCCTCCGGCCAAGAGGCTTTAGCTGGTGCATATACGCTCTTATTGGTGCCGCTATGAACCGACTCCTCCTCGCCGCCGTCATGCTCATCGGGACGGCATTCCCCACCCGAGCCGACTTCGACGCCGGAGCCGCCGCCTTCGTTCGCGGCGACTTCGGCCAGGCAATCGAGGAACTCCGCCCGCTGGCCGCGGGCGGCGACGTCATGGCTCAGACCGCGCTCGGGATCATATACGACGCGCAGCGCGACTATGAAGCCGCGGTGAAATGGTACGCGCCCGCCGCGAAGGCGGGGTTCGCCCCCGCCGAGTGGCTCCTCGGTACCATGTATGACGACGGTCAAGGGGTCTCCGAGAACAACGGGGAGGCGACGCGGTTGTATGGCCGCGCGGCCAAACAGGGCTACGTCAGGGCGCAATATTATCTCGCCCTCATGTATCTCGCTGGCGAAGGGGTCCCGGAGAACGACGAGCAATTCCTGAAGTGGCTGCGCTTGGCGGCGCAAGGAGGCGAGGCTTACGCCCAGGAGGTTCTTGGGACGGTCTACCACCTGGGCGACATGCTGTCCCAGAACCACGCCGAGGCGGCGAGGTGGTACCGCAAGGCCGCCGAACAGGGAAACCCGTCGGCGCAGGCTTCTCTTGGCCGCCTTTACGAGGAGGGGACCGGCGCTCCGCGGGATTTCGCGCGGGCCGTCGAATGGTACCGCCTGGGCGCGGCCCAGGGAGACGCCACGGGCCAAATGGCTCTCGGCCGCATGTATCGGGACGGCAGGGGCGTGCCACGGGACCTCGCCGAAGCGTACTTCTGGTTCAATCTGGCCGTGGTCGAGCCGGCCGTCGAGGAGAGCGCAACCCTGGCGCGGGACGCCATCGCCGTTCACCTGACCTCAGACCAGCTTGCCGCCGCCAAAGCCCGCATGAAGCGCTGGCAGCCGGAGCCGTCTGTCTTGGGCGCGCAGCATCGGCTCACCGTCCTCGGCTACAACCCCGGTCCGATCGACGGTATCGTCGGGTCGCGAACCCGTGCCGCGATCGGCTCATTTCAAACAGCCCATGGCCTGCCGGCTACCGGACGCCTGTCGGAAGAACTGGAGAGCCAGCTCCTCCGAGCGGAGATCCTGATGGAGCTTTCGACAGCCACCAACCGCCTCGACCGGGAGACCGCGAAGGCCGCCCCTCAAGCGCCCCCTCGCGCACGCGGCGCGACTCCAGCGGCGGAGGCGCCGGAAAACGCGGGCACCGGCAGCGGTTTCGTGCTCAACGGCGACGGCGATGTTCTCACCAACCGCCATGTCGTCCGCGGATGCAGACAGGTGCGGGTGGTCCATCCGACGGGGCAAAAAGTTGTAGCCACACGTATCCGGGAGGACAACGCCCAGGACCTCGCCATTGTCGAAACGCCGCTCGGAAACACGTCCCACGCCTCGTTCCGAGGCGGTCGAGGGATCCGGTTGGGCGAGGAGGTGGTTGCGATGGGATACCCGCTTTATGGCCTTCTGGCCGAGAACGTCAGCGCGACCACGGGCACGGTCAGCAATCTGGCCGGCATCGGTGACGACCGCAGCCTCGTGCAGATCACGGCGCCCGTTCAGCCCGGCAACAGCGGCGGGCCGCTTCTCGACAGGAGCGGGAACGTCGTCGGCATAATCGTCGGCAAGCTCGACGCCCTCGCCGTCGCCGACATCACCGGCGATATTCCCCAGAACGTGAACTTCGCCATCAACGCCGGGATCGCCCGCCTGTTCCTCGATCTCGAAGGGGTCGAATACGATACGGCGCCATCGGACCGGCCGCTCGAGGCGGCCGACATCGCCGCCCGCGCCCGCGAATTCACCGTCCTCATCGAGTGCTTCGAGTGAAACGCCCCGGGCGGGCAAGATGTCGATAGCGGTATTGAAATCTGCATAATACGGATTAATATTCCGCATATTGCGGGTTAATAACGGGCTATCCGACATGATCTTCGCGACGCCAGGGTTGTCGCGGGAGGATCTCGCGGTTCTGGAGCTCATAGAGCGACAACGCGAACAGCTGCGTCACCACGTCAATACCAACCCCCGACGTTGGACCGGCTTTCTCCGGCGCAACGCGTTCGCGAGGGCGATCCAGGGCTCCAACAGCATCGAGGGGTACGACGCGACGTACGACGACGCCGTAGCCGCGGTCGACGGCGATGAGCCTTCAGCGGCCGATCGCGAGACATGGCTCGCGGTGACCGGCTACCGCGACGCCATGACCTACATTCTTCAGATCGCTCGCGACCCCCATTTCAAGTACGACCCACAGCTCATTCGAAGCCTCCACTACATGATGATCAAGTACGACCTGTCCAAGCACCCGGGACAATGGAGGCCGGGTTACGTGCGCGTCGTCGATCAGCGGACCGGCAAGACTGCCTACGAAGGACCCGACGCCCAGCAGGTGCCCGAGCTTGTCGATGAGCTTGTCGATTTCCTCCGCGACCGAGATGACACACCCGACATCGTCAAAGCGGCGATGGCCCATCTCAATCTCACGCTGATCCATCCCTTCTCGGACGGCAACGGTCGAATGGCCCGGGCTCTGCAGACACTCGTGCTCGTTCGCGAGGGCATGCTCGGCGAGACCTTCAGCAGCATCGAGGAGTGGTTGGGTCGCAACACCCGGGCTTACTACGACGTGCTTGCCGAGGTGGGGCGGGGCAGGTGGCAGCCCCAGAGGGACGCAGCACCATGGATGCGTTTCTGCTTGAGGGCGCACTATCAGCAGGCCGCGACATTGATAAGGCGAAACAACGAAATGGGGCGGGTGTGGGAGCAGATTGCGGGCATTGTCGAGCAGCACGATCTCCCGGACAGATGCGAAGCCGCGCTGGTTGACGCCGCTTACGGCTTCAGGGTCACCAACGCGAGATACCGTCACAGCGCCGAGGTTTCGGAACATCAAGCGGGAAGAGACCTCAAGCGACTTGCAGACCTGGGTCTGTTGATCGCGGTGGGTGAGAAACGAGGTCGCTACTACGTCGGAAGCGACGACCTGAAACGACTGCGCGCCTCGCTCCGCGATCCAAGAAGAGCGGACGACCCCTACGACGTCATTCTTCGGGATATGGCGCCGGAGCTGCCGCTAGCCTGACCGAGCGGTCCTCCGTCGCTTTCCGGGGTACCGGGCGCTGGCGACGCGCTCGCTCTGGTCCGCATCCGGCGGCCCCTTGAGCTCGACCACGTTGCCGTCGGGGTCGGCGATGTACATGGACGGCCCGTGCCCTTCGGCGCCGTAGCGCCGGGCGACCTCGCCGGGCGCCACCCCGCGCCGCTCGAGGTAGGCGCGGATCCGCTTCTCGTCGAAGCTTTCGAGCCGCACCGCGAAGTGGTCCATGTTCCGCCGCGTCCTGCCCGGCGGTCCGCCACCCGCCTTGCCCAGTTCGCTGTCCACCGCGACGAGATCGACGAGCGTCCGGCCGGCCCGCATCTGGTGGATGCCCAACTCGGGCAAGCTCCGCTCGAGTGTGCAGCCGAGCACACGCCGGTACCAGCGGATCGACCGCTCGATATCGGCCACGCGCAGGACCACGTGGTCCAGGCCTTCGACGACGACGGGGCTCGGGCGACGGCCGCGCATGGCGCCAGCATAGGCGCTCGCAAAGGATGTGGCGACGCGGAACCGCGCTGGACGAACCGGACGGATCACCCTCCCAGGCCGCCCTTGCCCAGAGGCCGCGCCGATCGGGGTAGCTCATCGTTCCCCGAACCCGCGCGAGCGTCGGCCGTATCCTCGTTCCGTGCGGTACGGGCGCGGTTTCGTTAGAGTCCTGGTCGTGCTCCTGGTCGTCTGGCTGTTCCCCTGGACGTTCATTCTCCTGGGAGTCATCGGCCTGGACGAGATTACCCTCGGCCCTCCTGTCGAGGGCATCGGGTTGACGCTCGGCGGTCTGGTCGTGCCGCCGTTCCTTCTATCGATCGTGATCACCGCCATCGTCTGGGCGGTCCGGGGGTTCCGCGACGATTAGCCAGTGACGGCCTCGCGGGGGCTGGCATCCAGGTCAAGCAGCAGGCGCGGATCTGGCGGCGCTCGGCGCATGCGTTCATTCATCCGCTAAGATATGCTCTGTATAATAGCACATGCTCACCATAATTCTCTTGACACGGGCAGCAGGTTCCTGCTATGTTCAACATACTGACCAACCCTTCCAGAACCGGTACGCCCAGAACCGCGTACGCATCGAGGAGATCCGATTATGCGCGGACGCTTCCGCTTGAACCACCGCCTCGCCGAGGACACCAACGCCAACGAGGACGACACCCTCAACACCAAGAAGGCGCTGTACCGCCTGGGCCTCTACGAGATCCCGGAGTACGGCCTCGACCGGTGGCCCGACGACGAGATGTTCGCGGGCATCCGCGATTTCCAGAAACAACAGGGCCTCAGGGTCGACGGCGTCATGGAGCCCCAGGGATCCACCGCCTCCGCCCTCCGCCGCACCCTGCTGACGCGGGAGAAGGACGGCGAGGACGAGCTCAGGATCCCGCCGCCGTTCGTCCTCAATCGGGAGGTCGCGCCGGACGCGCCCCTCGACGAGACCGACGCCCTGAACGTCAAGAAGGCCTTGAGCCGCCTCGGCCATTACGAGATTCCGGATTTCGGCCTGTCGCCTTATCCCGACAACGCGCTCTTCGACGGCCTCGAGGCCTTCCAGCGCAGGAACGGGCTCACCGTCGACCGGGTCATGCGCCCCAACGGCCGCACCGCCCGCAAGCTCGGCAAGGCGCTGGACCTGAAGGACGAGGAGGA
>JBHICL010000224.1:0-5563 GCA_046759605.1 Alphaproteobacteria bacterium
GATCAATATCGCGGGCGAGGTACCCCGGTTACCACCACGATCGGCCCCGGGGGATGACAATTGATGCGAGTATCCCGCAGGTATGATACCCGCGTCGTTCACCAGCCGATAGGCTGGCGTAACGGGCAATGAGGTCCGTCCGCGGCGGCTCGGCACCCGAAGGCTCGTCTCCTTCATCCACAAAGCCGAGATCGTCCCGCTCGATGATGATCCGGTCGATGAACCCCTCGACGACGACGAGTCGAATAATCCCGCCGTGGATCGTCTGGGCCGGCACGACCGCCCGCGACAGGACATAGCCATCGGCCCGGTACCTTGCGGTCACCCGGGCGGCGATGTCGAAAACATCCGCCAGGCTGATCGCTTTTCCGAGCTGCTGGTCGTAGATACGGTGCAGCTCGTCGTCCCCGTAGACGGTCACGCCTTCGAACACGATCCCGGCAAGAAAGAACCTCACGTTCTCCGCGCCTTCCGGAGCCACTCCGGGCAGCGCGGTAGGCAGCTCGAGCTCCGGCTCGACCCGCGGTCGCAACGGTTCCTCGAAGCGTCTCTCGATCTGGCCCGGATCAGCCGGGCCGGGAAGCTGGAACGTCGGCGCCTGAGCGGCCGCGGGCACGACGAAGGCCAACAGGAGCACGACCGTTGCCCACGGCAGGGCGCGATGGGCCCGACGACCCGTGCCCGCCCATCCCCCCGATGAGCCAACCTTCGCGCAATCCATCTCGCCTCTCAGCAGCGGGCAAACGGACCAAGCGCGTCTC
Source organism: Alphaproteobacteria bacterium (assembly GCA_046759605.1). Taxonomy (GTDB): domain Bacteria; phylum Pseudomonadota; class Alphaproteobacteria; order UBA6615; family UBA6615; genus JBHICL01. The sequence goes on from JBHICL010000224.1 coordinate 762, forward strand.
TCATGGCGCAAATCGCGCGGGCATGCAACCTCCAAGGATTGTCAGGGTCGCGGTATGCAGACACAGGTTTATCGACAAAGGGGCACCGCACCGGTTGGCCGGCCGGGCGGGGAGCCATGAAACGGCGGCTCGGAGAGGGTCTAACTAAGCGGCCGCGGCCGCTCGGCGGGGCGTCAACGCCCCGGCCTCGGCACCGAGGAAGCGCGCGATCGCCCGCATCCCGGCTTTGTCCGTCCCGGTGTATCCGACGGCCGCCTCGGCCTCGGCGTTGTAGTTCGTGTTCGTGTTGACGTCGTAGGTCCAGCTTTCGTCCCGGGCGCCCAGGGTCATTTCGACGCCAGCGATCCCGATGCCGTTGGCCTTGAGGAAGCTGCGGTAGCGGCCGAGGTTGGGGTGGTCGAACCCCGGCAGGATCTCGAACTGCGGTCGCGTCGACGTCCCGCTGTCGATGGCGCAAGCGTCGGCCGGGCAGAGCTCGAAACCGCCGGAGGCGTCGACCCGGACGGCATAGAGAAACTCGCCACCCACGAACTCGCAGCGGACTATGGTGCGGTCGGGGGACGGCACGTACTCCTGCAGAAGCGTGACGCCGTCCAGGGACTCGCCGCCGCCCGCGGCCACGTGGTTCCTCACGGCCTCGGGACCGTCCAGGAGCTGCACGCCCAGGCCCTTGCCGCCGCGGTTCGGCTTCACGATCACGGGCTCGCCTGGAAAGGCGGCCGCGGCGGCCGCGGCGGCGCGCTCCGCGAGCGTGATTCCTCCCTCGCCCGCCGCTACGGCAACCGTGCGCGGGGTGCGCACACCGGACCGGCTCAACGCCGCGTACTGAGCCACCTTGCTGATTTCCAGCCGCAACGCCCGCGTGTCGTTTACAACCCGCCGGCCATGACTTTCCAGCCACGCCAGCACGGTGGCCGTGTACTCGGGCGCAAAGCGATGACCACGGCTGTGCGAGGAGGCGCTCATGCGGTTGTAGAACACGCCTTCCGGCGGGGTGTCGGTCAGGTCCAGCGAACCGGCGTCGAGGAACCATTCCTCGTGCGCGAGGCCCATCTCGCCGAGTGCCGCGCGCAGTGGCTCGACCCAGACCGAGTTCTCATGCAGGACGTAAATCCCCGCCATAGTACGTTCTGTGTCTGTGAAATTTTCCGTCACTACAAAGATGAAGAGTTGATTGAGAAAATTCAACGCTTATTACCGAAATTCTACAGGAAGCGTCGGGGCGTGGAGTCGCGATAGGGGCGGGACCCCGACCCCGGGGCGGGCCGCGAAGGTCCCCGTACCCCGGCTCGTGGGCGCGAAGCCCGTGTGCTAGATCGCTTCGTCGTCGCGTTCGCCCGTGCGGATGCGCACGGCCGTCAGCAGATCGTAGACGAAGATCTTGCCATCGCCGATCTTGCCGGTATTGGCGGTTTGCTGGATTGTCTCCACGGTCTTGTCGACCATGTCGTCCTTGACGGCGATCTCGAGCTTGATCTTGGGCACAAAGCTGATCGCGTACTCGGCGCCGCGGTAGATCTCGGTCTGCCCTTTTTGGCGGCCATAGCCTTTGACCTCGCCGGCCGTAAGGCCTTCGATGCCCAGGGCCGACAATGCGTCGCGGACGTCGTCGAGCTTATGCGGCTTGATCACTGCCATTACCAGTTTCATAAACCCACCCCGCTTCGTTCCTTGTCGATTCCATCGACGATCCAGTGTCCGCTAAAGGTCATAGCCGCGCTCGCCGTGCATGACGATGTCGAGCCCTTCGATCTCGTCCTCTTCCCCCACCCGCATGGGGGCGAACAAACCCACGACCTTGACAATGACATAGGTGACGACCGCCGCCCAGACGACGCCGGCGATGACGCCCAGGATCTGCACGCCGAACTGGCGCCCGAAGGTGATGCCCTCCCCGAGCCCGACGCCGCCCAGGCCCTCGAGCACGAAGACGCCGACCAGGATCGTGCCGAGGGCGCCGCCGACCCCATGCACGGCGAACACGTCGAGGGAGTCGTCGATTTTCAGGCGCTGCTTGATGAGGCCGGTGGCCCACTGGCAGGCGAGGCCGCCGGCGAGGCCCACGACGAGGGCGCCGAAGGGACCCACGAACCCGGAAGCGGGGGTAATGGTCGCCAGGCCGGCGACCATGCCCGTCACGATCCCGACGAGCGTTGCCTTGCCGAAGCGGATCCACTCCATGCCGGCCCAGGCCAACGACCCGGCGGCTGCGGCGATGTGCGTCGCGGTCATGGCCATGCCGGCGTTTCCGTCCGCCGCGAGCGCGCTGCCGGCGTTGAAGCCGAACCAGCCGACCCACAACATGGCCGCTCCGGCCATCGTGAGTCCCGGGCTGTGTGGCAGTCGCAACTCGTCGGGAAAGCCGCGCCGGGGGCCAAGCTGCGAGGCGATGACGATGGCGGAGACACCGGCGCTTATATGCACGACGATGCCGCCGGCGAAATCCATCACACCGAGCGTTCCGAGCCAGCCGCCGCCCCAGACCCAGTGGGCGATGGGCGCGTAGACGACGATCACCCAGACGCCGCTGAAGACCAGCACGAACGGAAAGCGGATACGTTCGGGATAGGCCCCGACGATCAGCGCCGTCGTGATGATCGCGAACGTCATCTGGAACATGAAGAACACCGACTCCGGGATGGTTCCGGAGAGGGTATCGGGCCCGACCGAGGCCAGGAACATCCGCGTGAGCCCGCCGATCACCGGGTTGGCCGCGCCGCCACTGGCGAATGCCAGGCTGTAGGCGACGACGAGCCAGATGATCGACACCAGACAGGCGATCGCGAAACAGTGCATGAGCACCGAGAGCACGTTGCGGGCGCGCACCAGGCCCGCGTAGAACAGCGACAGCCCCGGCAGCGTCATGAATAGGACCAAAGCCGTGGACGTGAGGATCCAGGCCGTATCGGCTCCGTTCATAATTTCCCCCTCTTCTCGCACGCGCTCGTGGACCCGAGCCCGCCGCGACTCGCGGGTGCGCGCAGCTCGATCATGCAGAAATCAGGTCATGCGTAAAGAACAAGAACGGAGCCGCTCGCCGCGAGCATCAGTCGACCGTTCCGTCGACAAGCTTACCGTTGGCCGCGCCGAGTACGTGGTCGATCACCTGCCCGTCGTCGCTCAGGGGCAGGAGGATGCTGCGGAACAGGAGCCTCCGACCGTCGTATAGGGCCAGCTCGTCCTCGATCAGCACCGGCGCGCGGTGCTCGAGCGTCTCCCGGAACCTTTGCACCGATTTGTCCAGGAGGGTGTGGGTCCAGTCCGTTTTGCCGCTCAGGAATATGCCCGAGTAACGTGCCAGCATCGGTCCGAGGTAGGAGAAACAGGGGAAATCGCGGCCGTTGACGGTGTCGAGGATCAGGCACCAGGGCCACATGTCTCCGATCGTGGCGGAATCGATGTCGGCGAGCGCCGGGAACGAGCGATCGCCGCGCTGGCGCTCCCAGTACGCCAGCAAGCGCATCACTAGACGACGTTCGCCGGTTGGCAAGGGTGATCTCAAGCCGCGCCCCGATAAGAATCAACACACCATGACCTTTGTCATTATTGCTGCGTCACAGGTAAAGCTTCGTTTAACGCATAGGGATTGGATTGACGAATATTTTCATATTACTTCGTTTTGTTTTCTTCATTAACTCGGGGAAATCCTGGGCTTCTGCTCATGCGTGAGCCGGGCGGCGTAGCGGCCTCTCGTCGATCGGCCAGTGCACGAGTGCCGACATGAGCCCCAGGGCCACGCTCACCCACCAGACCACCGTATAGGAGCCGGTCTGGTCGAATACGAGCCCACCCCACCAGATGCCCAGGAAGGCGCCGATCTGGTGGCTCAGAAAGACGATTCCGAACAGGGTGGCCAGGTAACGCGGACCGAAGATCTGCGCCACGAGGCTCGAGGTGAGCGGCACCGTCGAGAGCCACAACAGGCCGAGCGCCGCGGCAAAAGCAAACGCTGTCCAGGCGGACAGCGGCAGGATCACGAAGAGCGCGATCACGATGGCCCGGCTGAAATAGAGCATGCTCAGGAGATACTTCTTGCTGTGGCGGCCGCCGAGAACGCCGGCCGTGTATGATCCGACGATGTTGAAGAGACCCACGAGCGCCAGCGCCCAGGCGCCCAACCGCCCCGAGAACCCGGCGTCCGTGAGATAGGCCGGCAGATGCGTCGCCACGAAGGCCACGTGGAAGCCGCATACGAAGAAGCCGGCGTTGAGATACAGGTACCCCCGGTGGCGACGGGCCTCACCCAGCGCCTGACCGAGACTCTCGACCGGCACCAACGTCGAGCCCGGGCCTCGCCCCGCGAGCGCCGCGGCCAGGGGGGCGATGACGAACGATGCGACGCCGAGCAGAATGAACGCCGTCGGCCATCCGCCGGTCTCGAGGAAGAGCTGGCCCAACGGCACCCAGACGAACTGCCCCACGGAGCCCGCGGCGGTGGCGATTCCCAGCGCCCATGGGCGCCTGTCATCGGGAAACGCGCGGCCGATCGCCGCCAGTACCACCGGAAACCCTGTCGCCGCCAGCGCCACGCCGACGATGAAACCGGCCCCCAAGGTCAGGCTGTAGAGGTCCGTCGCCTGCGACATCACGACGAAACCCAGGGCGTAGATCACACCCCCTGTGGCTACCACGCGCCCCGTGCCGTATCGGTCCGCAAGAGCACCGGCGAAGGGCTGGGCCATCCCCCAGATCAGGTTCTGGAGCGCGATGGCGAACGCGAAGATACCGCGCCCGAGGTTCAAGTCGTGGCTCACGGGATGGAGGAACAGACCGAACGACGTGCGCACGCCGATGGCGATCAG
>JBHICL010000225.1:0-5546 GCA_046759605.1 Alphaproteobacteria bacterium
GAGGCGACGCCACACTCGGGACAGTGCAACCACGGCCGTCCCACCTACGTGGAGCTGAAGCTCGCCGACATAGAGCGGTTGTTCGGCCGTCGGTAGCGTCCTGTGACCGCCGGATTTTGGGGTGGCCACGGGGAAATCGGCAGACCCAATGACACGCCCCCGATGGCGCGGCGCGTGCTATCGTGACCGCGGGCGCGGGTTCATGGGAGTGAGGGGCCAATGAACGTGCTGCTGGCCGTGCTGTTCGTCGACATCCTTGGGTTCGGCGTCATCATCCCGTTGCTGCCGTTCATGGCCCTCGAGTTCGGTGCCTCGGCCCAGCAGGTGACGTGGCTGATCGCGAGCTTCCCGCTGATGCAGCTGGGCTTCGCACCGTTGTGGGGCCGGGTGAGCGACCGTTGGGGCCGCAAGCCCGTTCTCATACTGACCTTCGCCGGCTCCGTGGCGGCGCTCCTGATCCTGGCGTTCGCGAATGCGCTGTGGATGCTGTTCGCGGCGCGACTCATCGCCGGCCTCACCGCGGGCAACATTCCGGCCGCCCAGGCGTATGTCGCGGACGTGACGCCGAGACAGCGACGCGCGCAGAGCATGGGCCTTGTGGGCGCCACGTTCATCATCGGGTTCATTGTCGGTACAGGCCTGGGCGCCGTGGTCTCCGGCGATCCGGCCGAGCCGGTCTTCAGGTTGCCGTCGCTGATTGCCGCCGGCATGTCCACCATCGCCTTGCTCATGACCTTCCTCTTCCTGGAGGAGCCGCGTGCGGCGCCCGCCGCGACGCCCGGTCCGGAAGTCGAGGAAGGCGAGCTTGAGGCGCAGTTTCGCGTTCTGGCGCTGCCCAACATCGGGCACCTGATCGCGGTCAACTTCCTCATGGGCTATGCGTTCGCCAACCTGGAGGCCGTCTTCGCATTGTGGGCCAATGCCAATCTGGACTGGGGGCCTCGTCAGGTTGGAGCGAGCTTCGTCTTCGCCGGTCTGGTTGCCGCGTTCTTCCAGGTCGCCATACTCGGCAGGCTCGTGCGCAGCATTCGCGAAATTGCGCTTCTCGGCTGGGGCGTGGTGCTGCTGGCCACCGGCATGATGCTGCTGCCGTACTCCGAGGGTCTACCGCTGCTCCTCGTCTCGCTCACCCTCATCGCCGCCGGCATAGGCATCGGTTCGCCGACGTTCCTGAGTCTTCTCTCCCAGTACAGCCGTGGCGATCACACCGGGGCGGCTTTGGGGCTTGGTCAGTCGACGTTGAGCCTGGCCAGGGTCGTGGGGCCCTTGTGCGCCGGGTTCCTGTTCGCCGAGCTCGGACATGCGTGGCCCTTCTTCACGAGCGCGTTCGGCCTTGTCCCGGCGCTGTTCGTGTTGGTGCTGCTGCAGCGTCGGATCGCGGCTCTTGACCGACGCTGAGCGTCACGCGGCGAAGGAACACGAGCGCGGCGTCTCCGTGGACGCGGCGGTCCAGCGTCTCGAAGCCCGCCGGCACGGCGAGCCCGCCGGGCGCCGCTTCCTCGAGCACGACCACCGCGCCCGGCGCGAGCCAGCCACGCTGCGCTAGGGCCGTGAGCGCCGGTCGGGCGAGGTCGCTGCCGTAGGGAGGATCCAGGAGCGCCAGGGCGCATGCTTCGCCCGGGGATGCAGGGGGTGGGTTCGTTGCGTCCGCGGCGCGAACGTCGACATGGGCGTCCTCGCCCAGAGCGGCCGCGTTGCGGCGTATGCATTCGAGCGCCTGGCGCTCCGTCTCCATGAAGGTCGCGTGTTCAGCGCCCCGCGACAGGGCTTCGAGGCCAAGGGCCCCGGTGCCCGCGAACGCATCGAGCACCCGTTGTCCCCGTGGCGATGGCGAGCCTCCGGAGCCCATGCCGCGATGGGCCAGGATGTCGAACAGGACCTCGCGCAGACGGTCGCTCGTGGGCCGGAGACGACTGCCGCGTGGCGCCACGAGCCGACGCCCGCGGTGCCTACCGCCGACGATCCGCATGGGATCGGGTTCGGGCCGCCGCGGCCGGGACGTCCCCATCGCCGCGTGCGCCGGAGAGTACACGGTGGTGGCGCCGCACCACCTTCCCCGGCACCTCCTCCACCTTTCCCCGGGCCAGGTCGCCCAGGCTGAACGGGCCGTAGCCCACGCGAATCAGGCGGTTCGCGACGTAGCCCAGATGCGCCATGACATGCCGCACCTCGCGGTTCTTTCCCTCGCGTAGCGACACCGTGAGCCAGGCATTGGCGCCGGTCTGGCGCTCGAGGGCCGCGTGAATGGGGCCGTAGCGAGCGCCACGGATGCTCACGCCCCGGGACAACCCGGCCAGACGGGTCTCGTCCACCCGGCCGAGGACGCGCACGCGATAACGGCGCAGCCAGCCGGTCTGCGGCAGCTCCATATGTCGTGCAAGATCGCCGTCGTTGGTGAGCAGCAGAAGCCCCTCCGAGTCCATATCCAGGCGCCCGACGGCGACGACCCGGGGCAGATCGGGGGGCAGGCGCTCGAACACGGTGGGCCGCCCCTCGGGATCGCGCGCGGTCGTCAGCACGCCCCGTGGCTTGTGGAAACGCCACAACCGCGGCGGCAATGCCTCCGGCAACGGCTTGCCGTCGACGCGCACCTCCGCGCCCGGTGGCACGTTGATCGCGGCCGAGTCGAGCACACGGCCATCGACGCTGACGCGGCCCTGGGAGATCCAGCGCTCGGCCTCGCGCCGCGAGCACAACCCCGCGCGTGCGAGAACCTTCGCGACCCGGCGCCCGCGTTTCATGCGATCCTCCGACACCCTGTCCCGCCGCGCCGGGCGCCCCGCGGTGCGGGCGCCCCGCGGTGCGGGCGCCCAGTCCCTCAAGTTGCCGCCGCGGCGACGAAAGCCTCGAAGATCTTGCGGTCACCCGCCGACACCTCGTACTCGGGGTGCCATTGGACGCCCAGGCAAAAGCGCTTTTCCCGCGCCTCGATGCCCTCGATGACGCCGTCGGGAGCGACCGCGTTCACGACGACGGCGGCAGGCTCGTCCTTCGCCGCCTGGTGATGGGCGCTGTTCACCTCGAGCCGGTCGGTCTCGACAATGCGGTGGAGCAGCGTCCGCGGGACCACATCGACGCTATGCCCGGGCTCGTGGCGGGGGTTCGGTTGCTCGTGGGCCAGCGCGTTCGAAACCTCATCAGGAATGTGCTGAATGAGCGTGCCGCCCAGGGCGACGTGAAGGAGCTGCTGCCCGCCGCAGATCCCCAGGACGGGCGTGTCCCGCTCGACGGCGGCCATGGTGATCGCCAGCTCGAAGGCCGTGCGTCTGTCCTTGGTCGTCACCAGGGGATGGCGGTCACGGGCCCCGAACAGAGCGGGATCCACGTCGAAGGCGCCGCCCGTGACCAGAAGACCGTCCAAGCCGTCGAGGTAGGCGGCCGCGTGGTCGGGCTCGTGGGGCAGGGCGACGGGAAGGCCGCCGGCCTGGCTTACGGCGGAGCAGTAGTTCTCCCGCAAGGCGAACCAGGGTGAGCCGGAGTAGCCGCCGGACACCTCGTAGTCGAGGGTGATGCCGATGAGGGGGCGGTTCATCGCCCGCACATTAGGGACGGACCCCGTGAGATGCAAACGCCGGGTCCCGGGCAGCCCGTGTCCATTTTTTGATCGACACATTGCCCTTTTCAGCAGCTCTTGTGATATATATATGTATACGCAGGCTTATCGAATGGTGAATGCATCATGGCATCTACGAAGAATCAGGCACGTATCCCCGCGGAATGCTGCTGCTTCAACCTGCGGAAAGTAACCCGGGCGGTCACCCAGTACTACGATACGGTCCTCGCGCCGACGGGGCTGAGGTCGACCCAGTTCAACCTTCTGGTTGCCATCTCCATGTCGGACGGGATAACGCTGGGCCAACTGGCGATCTCCATTGTGATGGATCGAACGACACTGAGCCGCAACCTGCGGCCGCTCGAACGCCAGGGCCTCATCAGCATCACGCGGGGCGATGACCGACGTGAGCGCGTCATCCGCCTCACCCAGGCCGGGCGCGCGATGATCGACGACATCCTGCCGCTGTGGGAAGGGGCCCAGTCGCAGATCGTCCGTGAGATCGGCGAAGGGGAGTGGCCGACCACCCTGGGCGCATTGCACCAGGTGCTGAGCGCGACACGCTCGGTCATGTCGACCCGGCCGAGCCCGGGCTGACGCCCCGGCTCGCGCTTTCCACGGAGCTGCCCTGGCGTAGCGGCCCGGGGTGTCGACGGTTGTGTCCTTGACGATGGTCGAGGGCGGCCGGCACTCTCGCCGAATGGTGTCACGCCGCGCAAGGTCCATGGAGATTGCCATCGCCGAAGCCGAGGCCGCGGCGCGGCGTGGCGAGGTTCCCGTGGGCGCCGTGGTTGTCGATGGCGCCGGCGCCGTGCTCGCCCGCGAAGGTAACCGGGTCGAGGCCGAGCACGATCCCACCGCCCATGCCGAGATGCTGGCGCTGCGGGCAGCGTGCGCGGCGTTGGGCGCGCCCCGGCTCGAGGGATGTGACCTCTTTGTGACCTTGGAGCCGTGTCCCATGTGCGCCCAGGCCATCGCCTTTGCCCGCGTGCGGCGGCTTTACTTCGGCGCCTACGATCCCAAGGGCGGTGGCGTGGAGCACGGGCCGCGCATCTTCACGAGGTCCACATGCCATTACCGTCCGGAGGTGTATGGCGGCCTCGATGAAGGCCGCTGCGCCGATCTCATGCGATCTTTCTTTCGGGAGCGCCGATAAACCGCCGATCGCGGTTTTTGGAGGTGCGCCTACGCCATCCGCCCCAGGGACCATTCCACCCGCCGCCCCACGAACTCGGCGAAGGGTCCGATGTCCTGGCCGACGCTGGCGCTCTCCAGAGCAGCGAGATAGGCGTCGCGGTCTTCCACGCGGATGACGGTCCAGGGATAGCCTCCCGATGCCAGCATCGCGTTCATGACGAACCGCGCCATGCGCCCGTTGCCGTCGGAATAGGGATGGATGTAGCCGATCAGCCAATGACCAAGGACCGCGCGGATCGAAGGCTCCGGCTCGTCCTCGAGCATATCGAAGAGGGCCGGCATAGCGTCGCGTACGGCTTCCCAGCGCGGCGGCACATGCCGCGATCCGCGCAGGAACACGGCGCCGGTCCGATAACCGGCAAGGGCCGACGGCGCGATCAGACCGGCGGCGACCGAGGGCTGGAACAGCTCCCGGTACCATTCGTCATGGTCGAACCGCACGAGCGCACCGGGATTGCCACCGCGGATGATCTCCGCGACCGTGTGCCTCACGAGTTGAAAGGCCTGCCAGTACCCGCGGGCGGCCAGAGCATCGCGGCTCTCGCGATCCGCGGTGTGATTGTCCGGGCCCCATGCGCCGGACCGGACCCGTTCGATCAGTTCGGGAGTGACGCGATACCCTTCGATGGACAGCGAGTGATAGGCGTCGCTGCGATAAATCTCATCCATGAAGCGCAGATAGGCGTCCCGGTCCCGCGGCAACCCGGGAGTGGCTGGGAAAGTCTCGATGACAGGATCCCGGAACGACTCCCACAGGGCTCTGAGACGCGCCACGATGGGCGCCTCGGTATTCATC
>JBHICL010000226.1:0-5542 GCA_046759605.1 Alphaproteobacteria bacterium
CTATGCCTTGGGGCTTCGATTGGAAAGGCGGAGGCATGGTCGCTTGAAGAGGCTGCCAAGCCGTATGCCGGCGTCGAGATCCGGACGATCTGCGATGGCTACGCGCCCTGCGTGTCAAACAAGGAGCTGTCCGAGGAGTTCACGGAGAGAACGGGAATCATCGTCAACACCGAGGTCGGTGATCTTCTCACCATGCAAACCCAGATGTTCACGGACCAGCTGACCGAAGGGCAGTATTACGATTTCGTCCAGGTGCAAAGCATCCAGGTTCCGATGTGGGCGGCGCAGGGCTTCACGACGCCGATGAGTCGCTTTCTCGACGACCCCGCGCTGCACGATCCATCATTGAAGCCCGAGGATTTTATCCCCGAGATCATGGCGATGACCTCTGTTGTCGACGATGTGCAGGTCGGCTTTCCCTTTCACTATATCCCGGACTTCGGGATTATGCGGAAGGATATCCTTGGCAACGCCGAGGAGCGCGACGCCTTCAAGGCCAGATACGGCTATGACCTGCCGCCGGCACAAGACATCGTGATGCTCGATTCTTGGGACCAGTGGCGCGACATCGCCGAGTTCTTCACCCGAAAGAAGGGGGAAAAGCTCGCAGGCAAAATTCTGCAACGGGACTTTTACGGGACGGCCGTGCCTTTCAAACGGCATGTCACGTTGTACTATTGGTACATGGGCGTACTTCATGGCATGGGCGGCAAAGCCTATGACGATGATTTCAACCTCCAGTTTGATGGCGCCAAAGCTCTCGCTGCACTCAACTTCATGCTGGATTTGAGGCAGTTCTCGCCGCCGGGGTACCGAGAGTACACTTGGGACGAGTCGTCCTACAACGATTTCTGCGTCGGCAATATCGTCATCGCCTCCTCATGGGGCGACACCACGCCCTTTCTGCAGATTCCGGAGGATTGCCCGGCCTCGGCGGGAAACATAACGCACTTCGTCAATCCGGGCACGCACACGACGGCGGCATGGGGCTCGGGCTGGCTGATTCCGACGATCGCGCGGAATCCAGAGGCCGCCTTCCTCTACATCCAGTGGTCGGTCTCCAAGGAGATTCAGGCACGGCTAACGCCCCAAGGGTGGCTGCCGACCCGGGGTGACGTGCTCGACGTGGATTGGAGCGGTTATCCGGATATTTCCGCGGCGATGGAAATTCACCGCATGTATCTCGACAAGGGCTGGCTCACCTTTTTGAAGCCACATCCGGCAGGCATGGTCCTCCAAGAGATCATGATGGAGGATTTAAGCGCAGCGGGCGCCGGCGATATGTCGGCAGAAGAAGCCCTGGCCGAGATTCAACGGCGTGGCACAGAGGCGTTCGAGGCGTCAAGCGAATAACGGATCTCAAGCAGGAGAATGCTCGGCTTCGTCGCTTAGGGGCGGACCTGTCACCTGGTCCGCCCCTGTCCCTGCTGGACATTGAATCCGGACGAAGGGACGGTGCAGCCCGCCTGCTTGGGGCATGGGCATGATCTTGCCGGTGTGACGGACAGGGCGTCTATCGGGGACCGGAAGACCTTGTGGTCTTTCAACCGGTCGATACCGTCCGCGCGGCAGGGATGTCCGGCCCGAGTGGAGCGCGGTGGAGGCTTTCGACTTCGGGATAACCGGCCGGGCGCCGTTGAACGAGACTGCGGCCGCACAACACGAAGAAAATCCGCGGGTGCAGCCGACCCGGTGTTCAGCGACGCCTCATACCATCGGTCATTAAGAATGACCGATGGGCGTTCAATCGGCACGCAGCCTTGACGTGAGCACCGGCGGCAGCGCGCAGTCGCGCTTGCCAGCGGCATCATGAGTCAATCACATCGACCGCTGGTATCAGCCCTTGACGGCGCCGAAAGTCAGGCCACGGACGAGGTGTCTTTGGATAAAGAAGATGAAGACCAGGACGGGAACGCTCTGGATGATGGACGCTGCCGCAACTTGGCCCCAAAGCGTGCCGGTGTGAAGCGCCAGCGAAGGGATCATGACTGGAACCGTGCGCGTCTCGCCGCCCGTGAGGATGAGGGCGAAGAGCAACTCGTTCCACGAAAAAATCAAGACGAAGATCGCGCAGGCCACGAGGCCAGGTAGGGCCATCGGCAGCGCGATGCGAAGGAACACCGTGAAATGATTGCAGCCGTCGAGATAGGCTGCCTCCTCGACCTCGCGGGGCACGTCGTCAAAGAAAGACCTCATCATCCACACCACGATGACGAGGTTGAAGGTGGCGTGCGCGAGGATGACGGCGGCATATGTGTTGACCAGCCCCAGCCGGTCGAAAATGAGATACATAGGCAGCGCGTAAGCCACTGGCGGCCCCAGGCGTGTGGCCAGGATATAGAAAAATAGGTGATTGCCTGCCGGGATCGTGAAGCGCGAGAAGCCGTAAGCAGCGAGCGTCCCGACAACGATACAGAGGAAAGTGCTGGTAAAGCCGATGATGATCGAATTGAGCAGATAGACGTCAAACCCTTTACCAAAGATTTTAAGATAGTTGATGAGCGTCGGGTCGAAGATCCACTGTGGCCTGTTCGTGATAAGGTCGATGCGTTTCTTGAAGCTCGCCAGCAGAATCCAGACGTAGGGAAAGAGAGAGACCACCAGCAGAATGACCAGCGGAATTACGAACGTGAAGACGTTTTTCCGCCGCATCACCTCGACTCCGCGACCGATTGCCGGCTGACAACCTTGTAGAAGAAAGCCGCAACCACGAGAGAAATAAAAGCAAGCACCAGACAGATTGACGCGCCGTAACCCAGGTCCCACCTGATAAAGTTCGTGCGGTAGGCAAATGTGGTAATCACTTCGGTCGCGTTACCTGGCCCGCCTCCAGTGAGCACGTAGATAGTGTCGAAAATCTTGCTCGCGTCGATCGTGCGCAAAAGGAGGGCAATGATGATCAGGGGCTTGAGCAGGGGCAGCTCGACATGCCAGAAGACCTGCCAGCGCGACGCCCCATCCACCGTCGCAGCCTCAATTGGCTCCTTCGGCATCGCGCTCAGCCCCGCAAGCATGATGAGCATCACGAAGGGCGTCCACTCCCAGATGTCGATGATCATCAACGCCTCGAAGGCGGTGACCGGATCGGAGAAGATGCTTGTTTCGTTGAAGAAGCCCAGCCGGTTGAGATAGACGGTGATTACGCCGAAAGTCGGCATGAGGAAGAAGCGCCAGATCATCCCTACGACAACCGGCGCGATCATTGTGGGGATCATGATAATTGTGAGCAGTAGCCGCCGGCCGGCAAATTCACGGTTGATCCAAAGGGCGATCGCCAAGCCAAAGACGAACTCGGCGGGCACCACCACCGCTATGAAGAGCAATGTGTGCAGGTTGGCAGTGTAGAACTTCTCGTCGGTGCCGATCAGCTCGCGGTAGTTATCGAGGCCGATGAACGCGCCCCGCTTGGTGAAGACGGTGAGGGAGAGTTCACGTAGGCTGTCGATGATCGCGACCGTGGTTGGCGCCACCGCCACGACGATCAGGAAGGCCACCACCGGGGCCATGCAGAACCAGATGAAGGCTTTGGTCGAGGTTAGGTCGATGTTTTTTTTGAGTAACCTCACGACTCTGGTTCGTGCTCGAAGAAGCGCGCCTCACGATAATTTGAGGGACTTGCGGTGCGCAATAGGCTCATGGCCGCCAGATTCAGCTCCTGACCTCTATTCGGGATCGTAGAGCGGCTGTCTTCGACCCTTTGCCTCAACTTGGTTGGAACGCTGCAAGGACGTGCTGATGTTTCGACGACCCGTCCGCCTCCTAGAGCGACCATGCGCCCGCTTGGCTGCTCCCCGAAAGACGGCCAAGGCCGAGGAACTTTGCCCCGGCAACGCACAGCACCGCGCACGCTCTGTGGGTGTGGAATAGTCTCACTGGTTATCTCCCGGTTTTTCGACGGAGGCCAATTCGAGCAGTTCGCCATGTCCCTTTAGGTCTTCCCGCGAGGAACCGATGCCGCGGTTGAAATCGCGTGTTACCCTATCATAGTTCGTGTAGTTTATGATCACCGCAAGGTTGGCGCCTAGCCGATAGCACATTGAGGCATTCAACCAGCGCTCCCCAGTGAGATAGGGGGTGGGGTGGTTAGGATGAGGGAGAGCGGCGATTCTCGATCGGGCTAATCTCCGGGCTTCGCTTTGGGCGGTCCTCTACTCCCTGCTGATCGTCCTCGTCTGCGGTTCATTGATCGAGGCCGGCGTTGCGCATGTGATCGTGGTGCCGATCGGCCTCTTCGCCTTGCCCTTACTCGTAAGCCTGCCCTTCCTCTTCTGGGGGAAGCGGCGCGGGGAATAGAGCGGTGCTCAAACACTTGATCGTTTTCGCCGCTTGCGCGCCGTTCCAACTGGGCCTCGGCGTTCTCAACACGCGGAAGAAATGGCTCACGCCGGGAGAGGTGCGCTTCTGGGGCGTGGTGCTGTTCGTGGCGGCCGAGTTGATTTATCTGGGGCTGTTCTGATGGCGGAGGTCCGTTTCCAGGATCTGACCAAGAGGTTCGGCCCCATCACCGCCGTCGAGTCGATTAACCTCTCGATCAAGAGCGGCGAGTTCGTCGTCCTGGTGGGCCCCTCCGGCTGCGGGAAGACGACGACGTTGCGCATGCTGGCGGGGCTCGAAGAGGCGACCTCGGGCAGGATCTTCATCGGCGATCGCAACGTCGCGGAGGTCCACGCCAAGGACCGGGACGTCGCGATGGTGTTTCAATCCTACGCCCTCTACCCCCACATGACGGTGGAGGCGAATCTCGGCTTTGCGCTCAAGCTCCGCAAAATGCCGAAGGAGGAAATCAAGCGCCGCGTGCGCGAAGTGGCGCGGATCCTGGGGATTACGGAGGCTCTTCCACGCAAGCCGAAGACCCTATCCGGCGGCCAGCAGCAGCGCGTGGCGCTGGGCCGCGCCATCGTGCGCGACCCGGCCGTCTTCCTGTTCGACGAGCCGCTTTCCAACCTGGACGCCAAGCTGCGTATCCAGATGCGCAGCGAGCTAATCAAGCTCCATCACAAGCTGGAATCCACCATGGTCTACGTCACGCACGACCAGATAGAG
Organism: Alphaproteobacteria bacterium; assembly: GCA_046759605.1. Lineage (GTDB taxonomy): Bacteria > Pseudomonadota > Alphaproteobacteria > UBA6615 > UBA6615 > JBHICL01. The sequence continues at coordinate 5,044 of JBHICL010000226.1, forward strand.
GCGATGACGATGGGCGACCGGATCGTGGTGATGAACGAAGGCAGGATCCAGCAGGTCGGCACCCCCTTAGAGGTTTATGACGACCCAGACAACGTCTTCGTCGCGGGCTTCATCGGCAGCCCGACGATGAACCTCTTCCCCGGCGAAGTGGAGCAGCGCGGCGACGATCTTCAGTTCAAGGCCAACGGCCTATCCATCGCGCTGCCCGCCGGCCATCCGGCGGGCCGGGCCGAACGCGTGACCCTCGGCATCCGGCCTGAGTTTCTTTTCCTCGATCCTCCAGCGGACGCCGCCCAGTTCAGGGCCAGGGTCGAGGCGGTCGAACATCTGGGGGCCGAGACGATCATCGAGCTTGCGACCGGCGGCCCGGAGATCACAGCCAAGATCAACCGCAACCGCACGGTGCACCATGGCGCGAGCGTCCGGCTCGGCGCCGATCCCAACAACGTGCTGGCCTTCGAAGTCGACTCGAACAAACGCTTGCGCGCCTAACATGGGG
>JBHICL010000227.1:0-5541 GCA_046759605.1 Alphaproteobacteria bacterium
CGCGAGTTTCTCGGCGCGGCGTCCATGACGGGGGTGCCGGATGGCGGTCGCGTCGAGGTGGACTACGGCGAGGCCTTCGATATCACCGCCCGCCGGACGGTCACGGACGTCGTCAGAGGGCCTCGGGGAAACGTGGCCGAGTGCGCCCACAGTATCGTCGTCGCCAACGCCACCGATGAAGCCGTCATCGTCGACGTCCGCGAGACTTTTCCAGCCGGATGGAGGATTCTTACGGAGTCACTGGAACATACCCAGGAATCGGCGTTCACGGCCGTCTGGCGCCTCGAAGTCGCGGCCGGGAGCGAGAGCGAACTGTCCTATCGAGCCCGGGTCGACCCGGCACGTTGACAAGCCAGCGAAAAAGATTCATTGAATAGGAGGCAGGGCTAACCCGTTGTGATTACAGTATAGCGACTTCGAGCACTTTGCCGGCGGGGCCAGGTAAAAGTGGGATACATGCAGGAGCGGAACGCACCCGAGACCACTGCCGCGCGGACGCTGCTCGGCTACTGGCAGCAGGTACGCGGGATACGCCAGATGCCCGCCCGGTCGGACATCGACCCGAACGAGCTCCAGGGGGTCCTCCGGAACCTCCAGCTTTTCGAGGTCATAAGCGGCGGCGAGCGTTTCTTTGGCCGGCACTCCGGCGAGGCGGCGCGCGAGACCCTGGGGTTCGATCCCACGGGTCAGTTCCTCGATGAAACCCCGGTGGGGCGCGAGCGCGAACGCGCCACCGAGGCGCTGCAGAAGGTGGTCAGCACCGGCGCGCCGACCTTCACGATACGCGACGTGGGCCTGGCCAGCGGGCGGCGGGCCCGCTGCGAGGACGTTCTGCTGCCGCTGTCGCAGGACGGCAAGCTCGTGAACATGGTGCTCTGGGGCGCCTTCGTGTTGCAGGGCATGGACGCCAACTGACCCGTCCGGGGGATCACAGCAGCGAACGGTTGTTCCCGCTTGCTATCGGCGTCACACCAGGTGGCAGCTCGCCGATCTCGCGCGGCTCTTCCTGGTCAGGCTCCTCCAGCTGCAGCTCCTGGATGCGCTCGCCGCGGCGCGTGATCTTGCGCGTGGAGGTCTGGATTTTCTTCAAGTCGACGTTGGCCTGGGCGAAGTGCTGCTGGAGCTTGTCCACACGCCTCTCCAGCCGCTCCACGTCGTCCAACAGGGTCATCACTTCTTTCTGGATGACGCCCGCGGCCTCTTTCATGCGCACGTCCTTCATGACCGCGCGAACCGTGTTCAGAGTGGCCCAGAGGGTCGTGGGGGACACAATAAAGACACGGGCGCGGTACGATTTCTCGACGACGTCGCCGAAATTCGCGTGAAGCTCCGCATAGACGGCCTCCGACGGCAGGAACATGAGCGCCGCCTCGGCCGTCTCGCCCTCGACGATGTACTTCTCCGCGATGTCGCGAACGTGCCGGACCACGTCGGAGGCGAAAGAGCGTGCCGCCAGCTTGCGCGCGCCCTCGTCGCCGGCGTTGCGCAGGGCGCGGTAGGACTCGAGCGGGAACTTGGCGTCGATGCAGATCGGACCGGGCGGGTTGGGCAGCTTGAGCATGCAGTCGGCGCGCCGGTTGCCTCCAACGGTGGCCTGAAACAGGTAGGCCGACGGCGGCAGCACGGACTCGACCAGGTCGCGCAGCTGGACCTCGCCGAAGGCGCCCCGCGCCTGCTTGTTGGCGAGGATGTCCTGGAGCCCGACCACCTGGGTGGACAGCTCGGTAATGTTTCGTTGCGCCGCGTCGATCTTGACCAGACGCTCCTTGAGCTCATCGAGCGTGGTGCGCTGCTCCTGGCTCGTCTTCTGGAGCGCCTCGCCGACGGCTTTGGAGAGCGCCCGCTCCTGGGCTTGCAGGCGCTCGGCGAGCTGTGCCTGGGCGGCGGCGTGGGCTTCCGCCATCTGGCTCAGGCGGCCGGCGAGCTCGCCCAGGCGGACTTCGCCGCCGCTGCCACGGCGCGAGAGAACCAGGGCGAAGACGACGATCGCGGCCGCGGCGAGTACGATCAAGGCGAATGTTGCATCCATGGGCGCTGGTGATACCGGTCCGGGCCGAGTCGCCGCGAAAGTTTCCATCCCAACCGTGGCCGCCAGCCTCGGAGCCTCGGGGCGATGCTTGACGCCTCGGCGGGAAGCCCATACCTACTACCAGTAGCGGTGTCGGAACAAACGATAAGCCAATGTCCAGGTTGCCCATCATCATAGCGCCGGACCCACGGCTCAAGATCGTCTGCCGCCCCGTCGAGCGGGTCGACGCGGAGGTCCGGCGGCTCATGGACGATTTGCTGGAGACCATGTACGCGGCGCCGGGGATCGGCCTCTCGGCGCCCCAGGTGGGGGACGACCGGAGGATACTCGTCGTCGACCTGTCACGGAAGGACGAGGAGCCGCAACCCCACCAAATGGCGAATCCCAAGATCATCGCCACGGCCACGGAGCTGGAGACCTACGAGGAAGGATGCCTCAGCTTCCCCGAATATTTCGCCGACATCGAACGGCCGGCATGGGTGGACGTGCGCTATCTCGACTCCAGGAACGAGATCCAAACCCTGCGCGCCGAAGGCATGCTCTCGACCTGCATACAGCATGAAATCGATCACCTCGACGGGATCCTCTTCGTGGACCACATCTCGGCGCTCAGGCGCGGTATGATCCTGCGCAAGCTACAAAAGGCGAAACGACAAAAGGCCAAGCAGGCGGCGGCGTAACGGCCACGTCGCCCCGGCCCGTGTCCTCTCGGAGCGGCGATGCGTCTTGCGTTCTTCGGCACCCCGGAGTTTTCCCTTCCTCCTCTGAAGGCCCTTCTCAAAGCCGGACACGAGCTCGTCCGGGTCTACACCCAGCCGCCGCGACCTGGCGGCCGGGGACAGAGGGCGCGGCCGTCGGCGGTGCAGCGCCTGGCGGAGAGCCACGGCCTGGAAACGAGGGCGCCGACCAGCCTCAAGGAACCCGCGGAGCAGGAGAGCTTCGCGAGCCTTCGCCTGGATGCGGCCGTCGTATGCGCCTATGGGTTGATACTGCCCGCGTCCTTTCTCGCGGCACCGAGGCTTGGCTCTCTCAACATCCACGCCTCGTTGTTGCCGCGATGGCGCGGCGCGGCGCCCATTCAGCGCGCCATTATGGCCGGTGACGACGAGACGGGCGTCACCATCATCCTGATGGACGAGGGGTTGGACACGGGACCCATCGTCCTGGCCGAGACCGTCCCGCTCACGCCGGCCACGACCGGCGGCGCGTTGCACGACACGCTTTCGACCCTCGGGGCGCGGCTGATGGTCGAGGCGCTCGCGGGCCTGGCGGAGGGTCGCCTCGAACCCCATCCCCAGCCCCGGGAAGGGGTCACCTATGCACGCAAGCTCGAGCGCGCGGACTGCCGCCTGGACTGGAACCTGCCGGCGCCCACCCTCGAGCGGCTCATCCGCGCGCTGAACCCCAGTCCCGGAGCCTGGTGCGGGCATGGCGGCGAACGCCTGAAGGTCCTCGCGGCCACCGTCGTCGCCGGAAATAGCGGCGCGTTGCCCGGCACGGTGCTGGACGAAGTCCTCACGGTGGCCTGTGGCTCCGAATCCCTGCGCCTCGAGAACGTGCAACGAGCCGGACGCGCGACCATGGCCGCGCGAGATCTGCTCCGGGGCTATCCGATCCGCGCGGGCGAGAGGCTGGATTAGCGACGCGAACGGTCATGACGCGCTACAAGCTCACCCTCGAGTACGACGGCGGTCCCTTCGTCGGCTGGCAGCGGCAGGCGAGCGGTCTCTCCATACAGGGCGTGCTGGAGCAGGCGATCGACGCATTCTCCGGACAGCGGACCGAGGTGATCGGCGCGGGCAGGACCGATGCGGGCGTGCATGCCACGGGACAAGTCGCCCATTTCGACCTGGAGCGTGAACGCCCGGCGAGGGTGGTTCGGGATGGACTGAACCATCACCTGCGGCCGCACCCCATCGTCGTTCTGTCCGCCGAGGCCGCGGGCGACGACTTTCACGCGCGCTTCTCCGCCATAGGCCGGCGCTATCGGTACCGTATCCTCAACCGCCGCGCCCCGGCGGCGCTCGAACGCGGACATACATGGTGGGTCCCGGTGCCGCTCGACGCCGACGCAATGGCCTCGGCCGCGACCATTCTGGTCGGCGAGCACGACTTCACCACGTTTCGCGCATCGGATTGCCAGGCCAGATCGCCGGTGAAGGCGCTCGACCGCCTCGAGGTGGTGCGCGATGGCGACGAAATTCGCATTGACGCGAAAGCCCGGTCGTTTCTCCACCGGCAGGTCCGCAATATTGTCGGCTCGCTGAAGCTGGTGGGCGCCGGCAAGTGGAGCACCGGGGACATGCGGGCCGCGCTGGAAGCCAGGGACCGTCGCGCCGGGGGGCCGACGGCGCCGGCTTCGGGATTGTGCCTCGTTTCAGTGGAGTACCCGTGACAGAGCTCAAGTCCGCGCCCCGTGACGTTCGTCGTAGCGACGTGCCACTGATCATCCCCACCTTGCTGATCGCGGCGGGCGGGGTGAGCATCCTTTCCACGGACCTCTACGCGCCAAGTCTTCCGCACCTGCCGGCCTTTTTCGCGACCGACGCCGAAACGGTCCAGCTGACGATGAGTCTGAACGTGGCCGCCTTCGCGCTCGCGCTGCTCGTGCACGGCCCGCTCGCCGATCGCTTCGGCCGCCGGCCCGTGCTGCTGCTCGGCCTGATCGCCTTCGCGGCGACCTCCCTTGCCGCCGCCGTCGCGACCACGGTCGGCGAGCTGATCCTCGCGCGGGTCGTCATGGGGCTCGCCGCCAGCGTCGAGGCGGTCGTCGCTCTGGCCATCATCCGCGACCTGTACGACGAGGCGGGAGCGGTCAGGGTGCTGGCCGCCTACGGAATGGCGATCGCGGTGGCGCCGGCGGTGGGGCCGGTGGTCGGCGGCTATGTGCACGTGCTGTTCGGATGGCGCGCCAACTTCCTGCTGCTGACCGGGCTCATCCTCGTCGTGGTGTCGTTGTCCTGGCGGTTTCTGCCGGAGACGGCACCGGCCAAGGACCGAACCGCGCTCCGCCCGGAGCGGCTCCTGTCCGGCTATCTCCGGCTTGCGCTCACCCGGCGCTTCATGGGCGGCGCCTTTGCCTCCGGCGCCACATATGGGGGTCTGTTCGCCTTCATAACAGCGGGTCCCTTCGTCCTGATCGATCGCCTGGGTGTCGCGACCCAACACTATGGGCTGCTTTACGCAATTCTGGTGGGCGCATATTTCCTTGGAAGTCTCGCGGCGAATCGAGCGGCGCAGCTCATGCGGATAACGGGGTTGCTGCGCCTGGGGCTTGCGATCACCACGGTCGGCGGCATCGCGCTCCCGCTCGTGGTCGCGGTGGCCGAGGCGCCGTGGACGATCACCACCGCCATGTCGGTATTCACGTTCGGTCTCGGCCTGATATTCGCCAGTGCGCCGGTCGTGGCGCTCGAGGCGTCGGAGCACGGCGCCGGGCTGACCGCCGCAATGCTCAGCGCCATCGAGATGGGCTGTGGGGCGGTCGGCGCCCTGGCGGTGGGCGTGCTGCA
>JBHICL010000228.1:0-5536 GCA_046759605.1 Alphaproteobacteria bacterium
ATCGTGCGGGATTATCTGCTCGAGAATCCGGAGGTCATCGTCGAGGTCCTCCAGCGGATCCAGGAGCGGCGGCAGCAGGCCCAGCGCGAGCAGTATCAGGCCAACCTGGTCTCGGCGCAGGACGGGATCTTCGACGAGACGCGCGATCCCTTCGCCGGCAACCCCGAGGCGTCGGTGACGGTGGTCGAGTTCTTCGACTACCACTGTCCCTTTTGCAAGCGCATGGCCAATGGCATCGCCCTGCTCACCGAGCAGGACGACGATGTCAAGGTCGTGTTCAAGGAGTTCCCGGTCTTCGGACCCGAGTCGGTCTTCGCGGCGCGGGCCGCGCTCGCGTCGAAGAAGCAGGGGATGTATCGCGAGTTCCACTTGGCGCTCATGAGAAACCGCGGTCGGCTCAACGAGAGCATCGTCATGCGCCTCGCCGATCGCGTGGGGCTGGACACCGATCGCCTGCGCGAGGACATGCAAGCCCCGGAGATCGAGGAGACGATCCGCCACAACCTCCAGCTCGCCCAGCGTCTCGGAATCCGCGGCACACCGTCATTCATCATTGGCGACGAGCTCGTCCCCGGAGCGCTGGACATCAGCACGATGCGCCGCCTTATCCAGGCAAAGCGACAGAGCTGAGCGGCTACGGTTCCGCGTCCGGCTGTCGCGACGGCTGCGCCGCGTCGAAGGCGTCGAGGGCCATCCAGCTCTCGAAGACCTTCATCACCGTCGGATAGGGCGCCAACTCGCAGCCGAAGCGCTTGGCGTTGAAGATCTGCGGCGCGAGGCAGCAGTCGGCCATGGTGGGCTCTGCGCCGTGGCAGAATCGGCCGGTATCGGGGCTGTTCACGAGCAGGCCCTCGACGCCGGCGAGGCCTTCGGCGATCCAGTGACGATACCACCTCTCGGTACGGGTCTCCTCGTCGATTCCGAAGGTTCCCGTCAGGTGGCCGAGGACGCGCAGGTTGTTCAAGGGATGGATCTCGCAGGCAATCGCCTGGGATATCGCGCGCACCCTTGCGCGCGGTCCAGGCTGGCGGGGGACCAGGGGCGGCTCGGGGCGCGTCTCGTCGAGATATTCGATGATTGCGAGCGACTGGGTCACCACGGTTCCATCGTCGTCCACCAGAACGGGCACCAGCCCCTGGGGATTGAGCGCCAGGTAGCCCTCGGCCTTGTGCTCGCGGCGACGCAGGTGGACGAATTCCCGCTCCACGGCAAGGCCCTTGAGGTTCAACGCGATGCGGACCCGGAACGCCGCCGAAGAGCGAAAGTAGTCGTAAAGCTTCATGCTACGGCCCTCGACTAGGCGCGCGGCAGGTTGGCGATGTCGACCGGCTCCAGCTCATCGGCGGGTTGGAACCCGAGCACCCGCCCGTAGAAGTACAGCTCGGCTTCCAGGGAGCGCTTCACGTTCTCTGCCCGGCGGAAGCCGTGCCCCTCTCCCTCGAAGCACAGATACGCCACCGGCAGGCCTTTTCGCTCGAGGGCCGAGACCATCGCCTCCGCTTGGTTCGGCGGAACGACCTTGTCGTCGCTACCCTGAAAGAAAATCACGGGACTGTTGAGACGCTCGGTGAAGTTGACCGGTGAGCGGGCGCGATAGGTCTCCTCGGCGGCGGGCAGCGGGCCTACGACGCGGTCGAGGTAGCGGCTTTCAAACTTGTGCGTGTCCGCGGCCAGCGTCATGAGATCGCCGATTCCGAAAAAGCTCGCGCCCGCCGCAAAAACGTCGCGGAACGTGAGCGACGCCAGCGTCGTATAGCCGCCGGCGCTACCGCCCCTGATGATCAGCCGACGGTCGTCGACCTCGCCCCGCTCCGCGAGGTAGCGCGCGCCGTGCACGCAGTCGTCGACATCGGCCACGCCCCAGTTGCCGTTCAGGGCCTCACGGTATGACCGCCCGTAGCCCGTGCTGCCCCGGTAATCCACGTCCAGCACTGCAAAGCCGCGTGAGGTCCAGAACTGGATTGCCAGATTGAACGCCGGGGAGGCGGCGCCGGTCGGCCCGCCGTGGCTGCGTACGATCAGCGGCGGACGCTCGTCCACCGGAGCCGTGAAGTCCAGGTTTGTCGGCGCATAGTAGAAGCCGTGTGCAACGGCGCCGTCGGCTGTCGGAAAGGTCACCGGCCGAGGCGTCGAGAGATACCCCGTGTCGATATCGACCTCGACCGACCGCTTGAGCACCTCCCACTTCCCGGTGTCGAAATCGAAAAGCGCGACACATTCTGGCCGCGACGCCGAGCCGCCGGTGCAGACGAGCCGCCGGCCGACGACCTTCGGTTGGTGGATTTGGGTGAACGGCGCTTTGACAGGGCTCAGGGCGCCCCCTGCAACAATGCCGATACGCCACTCACCCCGGTGCACGCTGGCGGCTGCCACTTTCTCGTCCGCGCCTATCCCGTAGGTCGCCATCCCGAAGGCCCACTGCGGAAGTCCGAATTCGGCTTCGGTCGGGCACAGCGCCTCGACGCCCCGATCCGTCAGCCGGTAGAGGTTCCACCAGTCCGTACGGTCGGACACGAAGTGCAGCACGCCGCCGGGAGACCACTCGGGCTGAAACACGGATTCGCCGACGCCACCGGCGACGACCTCCCGGTTCGCCAGCAGCCCATCGTCGCCGACGCTCGCGATCCAGAGGCGGCTGCTGTCCCAGGGCATATCGGGGTGGTCCCAGCTCAGCCAGGCCAGCCGGCGGCCGTCGGGGCTCAGCCGCGGCGACGACACGAAGTCGTGGCCATCGACGAGCACAGTGACCGGACTTCCGGCTTCGAGTGGGACGCTCACGATCGTGTTCGCGGCCTCACCGTCGGCGCCGTGGTCCTCTCTTACGCAGATCAGCCGTTGCCGCCGCCGATCCAACACGAGATCGGCAAATCGCCAGGGCTTTTCCGGCGTGAGTGGCTCCGGTGCGGTATGGAGTCGCTGCCGATAGATGCGCTGATCGGTGAACTCGACGAAGAAAATCTCGCCCTCGGCGACGGTGTAGGCGCCGCCGCCATACTCGTGGACGCGGCTACGAACGTTGTGCGGCGCGGGGGTCACGTCCTCTACCGCGCCATCGGCCGCACGGCGTACGACGACGACGCGCCCGCCCTCGCCCGGACGACCCTCGGCCCAGTAAATGCCATCCCCGTCGATGCTCGGGCTGCCGAGACCGATCGCCTTGCTCACGATCAGATCGGCGGTAACGGGTGACGCCCAGGTCCCATAGGGCGCCACTTTCGGTGCCGCCATTGCTGCTCTCCCGTCCCTGTCGGCTCAACTCCAGCGAGCGGGCGCGAAACGCGCGACCTGCTGTTCAATGGCCCCGAAAATCGACTGACCCGTGTCGTCAAGCATCTCGATCCGGACGCGATCGCCGAAGCTCATGAAGGGAGTTTTGGGTTCACCGTCTTCCAACGTTTCGATGACGCGGACCTCGGCGAGGCAAGAAGACCCGGCGGAGCGATCGCGATTGGAGACCGTGCCGGAGCCGATGATGGTGCCGGCCGCCAGGGGACGGCTCTGGGCGGCATGCTCGATCAGCCGGGGAAAGTCGAAGTTCATGTCCAAACCGGCATTGGGGTGACCGAGCAGGTTGCCGTTCAGGCGCACGATGAGCGAAAGGTTGACCTTGCCTCCGTCCCAGGCCCCGCCCAGCTCGTCGAGGGTGACCGCGACCGGTGAGAACGAGGACCTGGGCTTTCCCACGAGGAAGCCGAAACCCTTTGCCAGCTCCCCCGGAATGAGGCCGCGAAGCGACACGTCGTTGACCAGCATGACCAGGCGAATGTAGCGGGCGGCTTCGTTCCTCGAAACCCCCATCGGCGTGTCGCCGACGACGACGGCGACCTCGCCCTCCATGTCGATACCCCAGTCCTCGCTGGCCGCGGGGATGTCGTCGCACGGCCGCAGGAAGCCGTCGCTGACAGCCTGATACATCAGCGGATCGTCGAGGAAGCTGGGCGGCATCTCAGCCCCCCGCGCGCGCCGCACGAGCTCGACGTGATTGAGATAAGCGCTGCCGTCGAGGAACTGGTAGGCGCGCGGCAGCGGCGATTCAACGAGCTTCGGGTCGAACCGGCGGGCGCCGGCAAGCCGGCCCTCGTTCAGCTCGGCGGAACGCGCGCTGAGCGCCGGCTCGACCCGCGCCCAGTCGTCCAGCGCGGCCTGAAGGTTGGGGGCGATGTCCGCCGCCGAGGCCGCCTGGCCGAGGTCGCGGGAGACGACCAGGAGGGTACCGTCACGGCTGCCCGTGCGAAGACTGGCGAGCTTCACTCGGCTGCCTCCGGCCGGGTCGGTCCGGCGCGCCACGAGTTCACGTACTCGAGGTTCTCCACCCCCTCCGGCAGCGGCCCGATCTCGAGGGCGTCGCGTGCATCGAGCATGACCGCCACCTCGTCCGTGGACGGCTTCGGCTGCGTGAACGCGTGCTCGAGCGCCTTTGGGTGAGGGCCGTGAGTGAAGCCCGAGGGATGGAACGTGATCATTCCGGCATCGATGTTGTCTCGACTGAAGAATTGGCCGCGATGGTAGAAGATGACCTCGTCGTAGTCGTCGTTGCTGTGGAAGAACGGCACCTTGAGGGCTCCGGGGTCGGTCTCGAAGGGCCTGGGCACGAACGTGCAGACCACGAAGCGCCGCGACATGAATGTGGTGTGGGCCGAGGGCGGCAGGTGCGCGCGATGGCTCATCAGCGGCCGGATGTCGCGCCAGTTGAGGCGTACCGGAGCCAGATCCCCGTGCCAACCCACCGCGTCCAGCGGATTGAAAGGATAGGTCACGGTGGAGATCGCCGCGCGTCGCTTGATCTCCACCTGCCATTCCTCCTCGCCCTGCTGCGCCCGGAAGGCCTCGTCGATCACGGGCGTTTCCAGCACGGCCGGATCGAAGATCGCGTGCCTGCCGACCACGCCTTTTTCCGGCAGCGAGAAGCCGTCGTTGCTCGCCTCGATCAGCAGCAGTTCGGCCCGTCCGTCGAATTCGGTCCGCCACATCGTGCCGCGCGGAAGGACCATGTAGTCGCCGTCGCGTAGCTCGATATGCCCGTAATCGCAGAACATATGCCCCCGGCCCTCGTGCACGAACAGAAGCTCGTCGCCGTCGCCATTGCGCGCCAGACGCGGCATGCGCCCTTCGGTGCGCCAGAAGCGCAAGCCGACATGCGCGTTCCCCAGCACCTGGGTCCCCCGCCATGGACTGTCGGTCACCGCCTCCAGCCTGTTCATATCGAACGCGCGCGGACGCAGCGGCCCCTCCCAGTGGGTCCAGCCGGTGGGCGGATGGCTGTGATACATCATCGAGGCGGGGCCATAGAAGCCTTCCCGGCCCAGCTCGCGTTCATAGGTGCCGTCCGGCAGGTCGGCGTGCGCCTGTTTCGAGGTACGTCCTTCGACGTGCGGAAATCCCATGTAGCGCTTCACGGTGCGGCCCTCCCTCAAGCCTCGATCACGCCGCGGCGGATCTGATCCAGCTCCATCGACTCGAACAAAGCCTTGAAGTTGCCTTCGCCGAAGCCCTCGTTGCCCTTGCGCTGGATGATCTCGAAGAAGATCGGGCCGAT
>JBHICL010000229.1:0-5490 GCA_046759605.1 Alphaproteobacteria bacterium
CGCCACCTGTGAACGTGAACTCGTCCGTGACGCCGCCCGAGCGTGAGATGATCGATAAGGCGCGCAGAATGATGGCGCGGTGGAGACCGGCTAGAATGTCCTCGCGCCTCTCGCCGAGGGCCAGGCGGTCGCGAAGCTCGGCGCCGGCGAACACGGTGCAGGTGGAGTTGATGCGCACCGACTTCGTCGCCTCCATGGCCATGGGACCAAGCTCGTGGAGGCCGACGTTCATCTCGTCGGCGATGTATCCCAGATAGCGCCCGCAGCCGGCGGCGCAGCGGTCGTTCATTTGAAAGTTCTCGACGATGCCGTTGGCATCCACCTGGATCGCCTTGGTGTCCTGACCGCCGATGTCGAGGACCGTGCGCGTCTTGGGATACATCACGTGGGCGCCCAACCCGTGGCAAAGTATCTCAGAGCGGATCTGCTCCTTCGGGAACGGCAGCGTGACCCGGCCGTAGCCGGTGCCGACGACGTGGGCCTCCTCCAGCTCCGCGCCCAGCGCCTCGCTCATGGCGGCGAAGGTCTTGTCCTTGTCGATGCCATGGTCCGGCGCCTTCTCGATCACCTGCTCGAGCCCAAGCTGGAACTTCTCGGCGATGCCGCCCTCGGTCGGGCGGTTCTCCACGTCGATGATGGACTTGTCGTAGAGGTTGAGCAGAGAGTCGAAGCTGATCCCGGCCTCCTGGGCCACCTCCTCGCCCAGGTGCATGACCCGGGAGCCGGCAATGTCGCGGAAGAAGTCGGACTTGCGCTTGGCGCCGCGCTTGAACATCTCCGGCGCCTCGCGCTTCAACCGGTCGAAGACCTCGTTGAGGGCTTCGCGCACGCCTTCGTTGCCGGCCTTGATGTGGGACTCGCAGGTGACGCGCAGGTTCTCGAGCTGCTCGAGAAACTGCTCGAGTCGAATGCCGAGCTCCAGATCTTCCATGAAGTCCGCCGCGCCGCCGGCAACGTCGGATTCGTCCAGGCCGCGGCGGAACAGGGTCAGCCGGGCGCCGATGCGGGCCTCCTGCTTCGCCACGTTCGTCGCCGTCTCGTAGTTGGAGCGGGAGTTGGTGATGCCGCGTCCGAGAATCTCGTAGTTCTCGTCCATCAGCACCGCCTTGGTCGTGGTCGAGCCGAGGTCGATCCCGATGTAGCACTTCATGGCCTCGCTCCCCGTCAGCCGGCTTTGGCCGGGGCGCCGCCGCCCCGGCGTTTCTGCTCGATCATCTGGAAGTAGCTCTCCAGCCGGTTCTTGACGTTCGCCGGCGAGAAGTAGCGCGGGTCGACCAGGTCCGTCTCGATGAAGGCGGCGGCCTTGCCGGTGCGTCGCTCCACTTCGCGCATCATCATCAACTGCCCGGCGGAGAAGCTGTTGCAGCTCTTGATCGAGTTCACCAGGAAACCGTCGGCCTGGTATTCGTCCATGTAGGTCTCGATCATATCGACCCGCGTCGGCAGGTTGCGGTTGGTGTAGCAACCGATGCAATAGTCGGCGAGGCTCTCGAGCGGGTGTTCGGGGTCGTGGCGAAAGCCGTCGTAGTCATAGACCCCGCCGACCTTGGTGTAGGTGCTGGCGACGACCACGGCGCCCTCGTCGTAGAACATCTTCCAGAAGTCGCGGAACGAGGTCCAGTTGGGCGGTCCCTCGACCACCAGGCGATACTTCTCCTCGGCCATCTCGCCCTCGGGCGTGACGGGTCCCTGGCCGGCGGCGAGGCGCGCTTCGATCTCCTCGCTCAGGATCGCGTAGTACTCGACCGCTTCGTCGGTGCCGCGGAAGGCGGTGAAGATGGGTCCGATGTAGAACACACCGCCGAAGTAGGCGTCGATGGGCGACGGCGTTCTCTTGGCGCTTTCGAGGACCCAGACGAACCTGTCCTCCGCCGCCGCGGACTTCCCCAGATATTCGCGCAGTCGGTCGATGTCGAACTTGACGCCGCTCACCTCCTCCAGCGCCGGGATGACCTCGTCCTTCAGTTGCTTGACCACATAGTCGCGCATGTTTTGCGTAACCTTGCCGTCGCCCTGGTAGGGGACGTGGAGCATGACCGTGCGGCAGCCGTACTGGTCCCGGAGGAGCTCGAACCACTTCATGAAGGTGAAACACCCGGTGTAGGAGAGCAGCAGAATGTCGGGCACGGGCATGGGCTTTCCGTTTGGCGCGATGGCGCCCTTGGCCATGCTGCCGATATCGGCCTTGACGTAGGTGCACACATCCTCGGAATGCCCCATCTTCTCGGCATCCATGATCAGCCGGCCCGATTGCTTGCGCAGGCCGTTTTGAATGGCGTTGATCTCGGGCAGGTTGTTGAGCATGTCGAAACACATGACGAGCTCGTTGAGATTGCCGGGGACGTAGGTGGAGGAAACCTTCCTGCCCAATTCCTTGGCCCGGGTCAGCTTGTCGTAGTTGTCGGCGATCATGGCCTTCTGCTTGAGCATCGAAGGCTCCTTGACCACCTCCTGCCGTTGGCTCACGGTGCTCATGCCTCGCTCCAAAGCTTGATGGTGTCGGCGAAGGTGCCCGCCTGCTCGCGGATCGGCTGCATCTGTCCCGAGTTCTCGGCGTACTTGAAGGAGATGTAGGGGATCTTCTCCCGCGCCAGAGCCTTGGCCAGCATCGGCCGGTCGAGAAGCGCCGGGTCGCAGAAGCTGGGAGCGGCGAAGATGACGCCTTCGGCGCCCCTGCGCCGCACCGCGTCGATCAGGTATTGGCCCTTGTGGGCGCGGTCCGGCTCGTACTTGGCCGCCGTCTCCGTGGAATGCTTGAGGAAAGCATCGGCGAGATTTGCGATGGGATCGCCGTCGGTGGGCACTTCCTCGAGGAGCCAGCGGGTCACCAGCATGTAGTCGTCGTCCACGATATAGCAGCCGGCCAGCTCGATGGATTTGATCAGGTTGAGCGGCGGCTGCTCGCAGAAAGACCCCTGCACGATGATCCGGCAGTTGTCCCTGAGGGGCCGATCCTCGGCTTCCGCCGCCGCCAGGTACTCCTCCATCACCTGCGAGTGCGCTTCCACGGTCAGCACCATGCCCGCCCGGATCAGGAGATAGACCTCCGAGGACAGCGCCTTCCACGGCTGCTTCGTGCGGAAGTCGTAGACCGCGTTCACCAGTCTGCGGTTCTCGTTGTAGACGGCGATGGAGCGGCGGATATCGTCGTCGGTGATCCTACGTCCGGCGACGCCCTCCAGCCCCTCCCTGAGCTCCTGAAGCTCCTGGACGTAGTAGGCGCCGCCGATTTCGTCCCTGAAGTTCTGGGGCACGTCGAAATAGCGGACGTAGGCGTCCGGGAGCATCATCTTCCACATGCCGGACAGGTTGCGGATCACGTCGCAAATGCTGGGGAACAGCATCCCGTCGACAAAATCGAGCCGCTTGGTGATGGCCAGGTCGATGGTCGAACGCGGTATTCGGCAGATGTAGCTCTGGTAGTAGGCGTCGCCGTGGATGACCTCGAGATTGTCTCCGCCGCCGAGGATCCCCAGCGACAGCATGCCGCCGGCGTGGATCAGCTCGCGCGGTACGTAAACCGGCATATAGCCGATGACCTTGCGGCCTGCCTCCGCCTCTTTCCATTCGCGAGCGGCGGTGAAGTTCAGGTCCTCGTACAATCCCTGACAGTACCCGACGATCTCGGAGACTCTCCTCATCGCTCAACGGTGCTCCCATCTTGCCGGACGCCTCTCGAGGAAAGCCGTCAGTCCCTCGACGGCATCGCGCGTGCGCATGAGACCCTCGAGGTAGAGCGCCTCGACCCGGTCCAGGTCGGCGCCCACCTGATCGCGCAACGGCCGGCGCGCCGCCTCCACCGCGAAACGGAGGGTGCTGGCCGACAGGTCTGCGAGATTGGCGTCGAAGTAGGCGAGCGCGGCGGCTTCCGGGTCCGGGTCCACTCGAAGAACGAGGCCGATTCTGGCGGCCTCTTCGCCCGTGATATCGCGGCCGGAATAGAGGAGGTCCTCGGCGTGCTGGCGGGCCACGAGTCGGGGCAGCAGGCAGCTCGCGGCGGGCGCGAAGACCGCAAGCTTGATCTCCGGCTGGCCGAGCCTGGCCTCGGGCGCGGCGAATATCAGGTTGCCGGCCATGGCCACCTCGAGCCCGCCGCCCAGGCACCGCCCCTTCACCGCCACCAGGATCGGCACCGGGCAAGCCAACATCCTCTTGATGAGCGCGTGCAGGCGCTCGAGCATGGTCGCGCACTCTTCGGGCAGGTGCTCCTCGACGCTGGCCCCAAAGCTGAAGTGCGCGCCCTCGTGATCGAGCAGCACGGCGTGCGTGTCCGGATTGTCCATGACGCCGGTGAAGGCGGCATCGAGCGACGCGATCATCTCGGCATCGATCACGTTGGCCTTGGGCCGGTTGAGCCGGAGCCTGAGGAGCCGGCCGTCGCGCTCGCGCCAGACCTTGAGCGGGGTCTCACTCATGTCGTTCGTGTCCCGGCATCAGGCTCTCGATGAGCTCCGGCGTCCAGGGCGTGCCCACGGCGAGCGCCTGACGCAGCTTGACGAAGTCGATCTCGCGCCCGGTCTCGCTCGTGCCCTCGTTGAAGGCACGGAAGCCGGCGCGCGCCTCGTTCATCATGTTGAGGGCCAGCCATGCGCGCGAGTTCTCCTTGTTGCGGTTCCAGGCCTCGAGCTTGGGCTTGCGCAGCTCCTCGAGGCTCTTGGTCAGGCACTCGGGAAAGGTCAGGAGCAGCTTCGCGCAAAGGCTCTCCACCGCCTCGTCCAGAAGGCTCAAATCCACCACCCCCCGCTTGATCAGCGCACGCCCGGTCTCGAAGTCGTCGCCGCTCTTGAACTCGCCGTGGACTATGCGGCCGTAGGCATCGAACATCCGGTCCGTGATCACGGTTGGATTGGGAACGAACTCGCCGTCCACCTTCAGCGCCGGGACGATCCCGGCGACGATGCCGAGCCTGTAGGCCTTGTGGGCCGAGAAGGGCTCGCAGAGCGTGCCGGAGACCATGGCCTGCTCGCACCCGATCATCACCGGCAGGAAGTCGCTGGAGCCGCCGATGGGCGCCGAGCCGTGCTTGGGGCCGGCCTGGCCGAAGTTGGCGAGATCCTGGGCGATGGAGAAATCACAGGCCATGCCGATCTCCTGGCCGCCGGCGATGCGCATGCCGTTGACCCGGCAGACGACCGGCTTGTCGCAGCCGAGGATGGCGCTGACCATGTCGTTGAAGAGCCGCATGTACTGGCGGTATTCCTGCGGGTTGCCGGCGTAGTACTCGGCGTACTCCCTGGTGTTCCCGCCGGTGCAAAAGGCCCTGTCGCCGGCTCCGGTGAGGACGACGGCGCCGACCTCCCGGTCCACCGATGCGCGGCGAAAGGCAAGGATCGCCCCCTTGACCATCTCGGTGGTGTAGGAGTTGTACTGCTTGGGATTGTCCAACGTGATCCAGGCGTTGTAGAGGCCTTCGGCCGCCGACCCGTCCGGCCGAGCCGCGGCGCGCTTCTCGTAGAGGATGCCGGGAACGACGGTTTCCGCCTCGGCGAC
>JBHICL010000230.1:0-5453 GCA_046759605.1 Alphaproteobacteria bacterium
GTTCACCCGGCGCGCGCTGCTGCTGGGCGGCGGCAAGCTGGCGCTGCTGGGGGCCCTGGCTGGTCGGATGTATTATCTGCAGGTCGTCGAGGCCGACCGTTACGCGCTGTTGGCGGACGAGAACCGCATCAACCTGCGCCTCTTGCCGCCGTCCCGCGGCGTCATCATCGATCGGTTCGGCGTGCCGCTGGCGGTCAACCAACAGAACTACCGCGTCCTGCTCACCTCCGAGAACACGCCGGACGTGGACCAGACGTTGGACCGCCTGGGCCGCATCATCCCGATTTCCGATGAAGATCGCGAACGGATCCTCCGCGAGATCCGGCGCAAGAAGAAGTTCGTGCCGGTCACCGTCAAGGAGTTCCTGAACTGGAAGCAGGTGGCGCGAATCGAGGTGAACGTGCCCGAGCTGCCCGGCATCACCATCGACGTGGGCCAGCGCCGCTTCTATCCGGACGGCGCCGTCGGCGCGCATATCCTCGGCTATGTGGCGCCGGCGAGCGAGGAGGACCTGACCGGCGACCCGCTTCTGGAAACCCCGGGTTTCCGCATCGGCCGCAGTGGCATCGAGAAGCGCTACGACCTGGCGCTCAGGGGGAAGGCGGGAACCTCGCAGGTGGAGGTGAACGCGGTGGGTCGCGTGATACGCGAGCTCGGACGAAACAACGGTCAGCCGGGGCACGAGCTCGTGCTGACCATCGACATGGCCCTGCAGCGCTTCGCCACCGAGCGCCTGGGCGAGGAAAGCGGTGCGGTGGTGTTGATGGACGCGCACACCGGCGACGTCCTCACCCTGGCCTCGACCCCGGGCTTCGATCCCAACGCGTTTACCGAGGGTCTCAGTTCCGAGCAGTGGCGCAGTCTCATCAACAACGAGCGCGCCCCCCTTCGCAACAAGGCGATCGCCGGTGAGTTCGCCCCCGGCTCCACGTTCAAGACGATGGTGGCGCTCGCGGCGTTGGAGGCCGGGATCATCGACACCGAGACCGAGTTCTACTGCACCGGCAAGTTGCGCCTGGGGAACGGGCTCTTCCACTGCTGGAAGCGCCACGGACACGGGCGGGTCAGGTTCATGCGCAGTATCCGCGAGTCCTGCGACGTCTACTATTACGAGGTGTCGCGCCGCACGGGCATCGACCGCATCTCGGAGATGGCCCAGCGGTTCGGTCTGGGGCGGCCCCTGGGCCTGGACATCCCGGGCGAGCGCGCCGGTCTGATCCCGACCCGGGAATGGAAACAGGCGGTGATCGGCGAGCCCTGGGTCAAGGGCGAGACCCTGGTGGCGGGGATAGGCCAGGGTTTCGTGCTGACGACGCCGCTGCAGCTCGCGGCGCTGACCGCTCAGCTCGTGAACGGCGGCAGGGCGGTCGTGCCGCGCCTGGCCCGCGATCGCGTCGAAGGCGAGACGATCACGAAGCGGGAGCAACCCGAGCCGGAGACGATCGACGTCCATCCGCGGCGCCTGATGCTCCTGCGCCAGGCCATGATAGAGGTTACGACCCACCAGAGGGGGACGGCCTACAGGGCCCGCATCGGCGAGGAAGGCATGGAGATGGGTGGCAAGACGGGAACGTCGCAGGTGCGGCGCATCACCCGCCAGGAGCGCCAGACGCGGATCCGCAAGAACGAGGAGCTGCCGTGGCGTGAGCGCGATCACGCCCTCTTCATCGCCTTCGCGCCGCTCGATCAGCCGCGTTACGCCTGCGCGGTGGTGGTGGAGCACGGCGGCAGCGGCTCGTCGGCGGCGGCGCCCATCGCCAGGGATGTGCTCGCCGAAACGCTGAAACGCGATCCGTCGCGTCAGGCCCCCGGTGCCAGCGTCGCCGATGCGCCGCCTGGGCCGGCGGTATCCGACACCTGAGGACGGGACCTTTCGATGCCAGGCACGTTCAGCCGGACCGAGCCCACCATCGCGGAAAAGCTCCTACACCTGAACTGGGCGCTCGTGGCGCTCGTCGTCGTCACCGCGTGCGTGGGATTCGCGATGCTGTACTCGGCCGCGAACGGCGACCTGAGCCCCTGGGCGAGCCGGCAGATGCTGCGTTTCGGGATCGGCTTCGTGATCATGCTCGTCGTCGCCGTGGTGGACCTCAAGTTCTGGTTCCGGTTCGCCTATCCCGCGTATGCCGTGGCCCTCGCGCTCCTGGGCGCGGTCGAGATCATGGGGTCGGTGGGCATGGGCGCCCAGCGCTGGCTCGACCTGGGCTTCATGCGCCTCCAGCCCTCGGAGATCATGAAGGTCTCGCTCGTGTTGGCCCTCGCGCGCTATTTCCATGGCATCGACAACGAGGACGTGGGCCGGCTGCTCTACCTGGTGGCCCCGGTGCTGCTGGTCGGCGCGCCGACGTTCCTGGTGCTCAAGCAGCCGGACCTGGGAACGGCGGTGGTGCTGGCGATGATCGGCGGGGCGCTGTTCTGGCTCGCCGGGGTGCGCGTCTGGCAGTTCGTGGCCGTGGGCGCGGCCACGCTCGCGGCGATCCCGATCGTGTGGAAGTCGCTCCACGGCTATCAGCAGCAGCGGATCCTCACCTTCATCAATCCCGAAACCGATCCATTGGGGGCCGGCTATCACATCCTGCAGTCAAAGATCGCGCTGGGGTCGGGAGGCGTGTTCGGCCGGGGCTTTCTACAGGGTACGCAAAGCCACCTGAACTTCCTGCCGGAGAAGCAGACCGACTTCATCTTCACCATGCTGGCCGAGGAGTTCGGCCTCGCCGGCGGGCTGGGTCTGGTGATGCTCTATCTGATGCTGATGATCTACGGCGTCGCGATCAGCCTGCGCGCGCGCAGCCAGTTCGGCCGGCTGCTGGCGGCTGGGCTCACCACGTCGTTCTTCCTCTATGTGTTCATCAACATCGCGATGGTGATGGGGCTTCTGCCGGTGGTGGGCGTGCCCTTGCCGCTCATCTCCTACGGCGGCACGGCGATGCTCACGGTGATGGTGGGTTTCGGTCTCATCATGAGCGTCTATCTGCACCGGGACCTGATGATCAACCGCCGCGGCGTCGCTCACTAGAGAGGCCGTTCCTACGTCTTCCGGCCCGACGGCCTATCGACAGACGACCACCCCTCTGATAAACATCGCCGCGGCGAGTTGGCGGCTCGGGCCGGTTGATTTGGCTGGCCCGCCGACCCACTTGGCTCGCGTGGGCGCATAGCTCAGTTGGTAGAGCAGCTGACTCTTAATCAGCGGGTCCTAGGTTCGAGTCCTAGTGCGCCCACCAATCATTTCAATGGGTTGCGTAGCTCCGGAATCACGATCTACAACTTGTAGTAGAGGGCGTCCAGGGATGGCGCTTCGGTCACCAGGCCGGGGTATCGTCGCTGGTCGCAACCCAGACCCGCGTCGTATTGTCTCAGGCCGCTCGAACAGAAATCACTGGCTACCCCCACCTCGCTTGCGTTCCGCCGATCCTAAGTCCATCAAAAGCGTCTCAAAACTCGAATCAGCCATTTGTGATTCCGGGGACGGGCAGCATCCGCCACCGCCGGAACGCGCGCCCTGCGCCATATGAGGATCAAGGGCAAGGTCCAAATCAAAATCGTTGCCACACCCAGCACGGCGGCAATCGGCCGATCGAAGAATCCCAACAGATTTCCGTCCGCTTTAATCATCGAGGACATGAAATTGTCCTCCAGCATGGTGCCCAGGACGATGCCAAGAATGGTCGGCGCGATGGGAAAGCCGTTTTCCTCCATGATGTAGGCCATGATGCCGAGGATCAGCATAACGGTGACACCGAAGACGGTGTTGTTGATGGCGAAAGCCCCAACAACACAGAACATCAGGATTACGGGCATAAGAATGGGGCGCGGGATCCGCAGGATCTGCCGTGCCGACCGCAGGGCAACAAAGCCAAGTGGAATCAACGCAAGGTTCGCGATGAAAAAGGCGATGAAGACGGCATAGATCAATTCGGGCTGGTTTAGAAAGACGGTCGGCCCCGGGTTCATGCCTTTCATGAAGAGCACACCGATTACAATCGCGGTGATCGAATCTCCGGGGATGCCAAAGACGATCGCCGGGATCCAAGCGCCGCCCAGACCCGCATTGTTGGCGGCACCGCTGTCGACCAAGCCTTCGACATGTCCCTTGCCAAATTCCTGCGGCTCTCTGGAGAATTTCTTGCTGACCGCGTAGGCGACCCAGGCGGCGATGTCCGCGCCCGCTCCGGGCAGGACTCCTATGCCTGTGCCGATCAGGCTGCCTCGCAACAGGTTTGTCCTGTATCGCTTCAAGATGCCGCCCAGGCCGCTAAAGACGTTGCCGATGGACTGTTGGGGCACGGGGTGCGGCTTGGTCGTGGAGGCAACGTAACGCAGTACCTCCGAGATCGCGAACATGCCTATCATCGCGGGTATAAAGCTGACGCCTCCCATCAGCTCCACGCTGCCGAAAGTGAAGCGTGGATGGCCGGCGGTAATATCGATCCCGATGGTCGCGATGAACAGGCCGATCAGCAGCGAAACCAAGCCCTTTAGCGGCGAATCCGTCGAAATGAAGACCGCGCAGCTGAGGCCCAGACAGGCCAGCCAGAAATATTCGAAGGAACTGAATTTGAGAGCGAATTCCGCCAGCGCCGGCGCCGAAGTGACCAGCACCACAGTACCGAACAGCCCACCCGCGGCCGCACTGATCAAACCCGTCCCGAGGGCTCGCTCGGCGAGGCCCTTGCGGGTCATGGCATAAGCTTCGTTGGCATAGGCTGCCGAAGCCGGTGTACCGGGAATGCGCAGGAGAGCACCCGGAATATCGCCGGCGAAAATGGCCATCGCGACCGCCGTTACGATGGCGGCGATGGCGGGAACCGGATCCATGAAAAAGGTGATGGGGACGAGCAGCGCCGTCGCCATGGTTGCTGTCAAGCCGGGAACGGCGCCGACGAACAGTCCGAAGATGGCCGCGAAAAAAATCACCATCAGCACGAAAGGATCGAAGACCAAGGCAAAGGCTGTCAGGTAAATATCCACCACTCGTCACCACGCAATGGGTTGAAGCAAGCCCCAAGGTAGCGGGACGAGCAGAAATCTTGCGAAGAGGGTGTGGATGACGAGGGTGACGGCAGCCGCGACCGAGGCCGACGTTAGAAGCGACGCGCCAAAACGGAACAAGAGAATTGCGAGAATGAGAAACGACGTCGGGATGAACCCGAGATAATCCGAGGCGGTAATGTAGAAGATCAATGCTGCAACGACCAGCGCGAAATTGAGGCGCTGGCGGGGTTCATACGCCCAGTCACCGAGCACTGCCAAGGGCGCACTGTGCCTGCTCCTGATCCCCTGGAAAAGAAGCAGGATGCCGCAGATCGAGAGCGCCACGCCGATCAAGACCGGAAAAAGCGCCGGGCCGTAATCCTGGCCCGGCATTTCCGGAAAGGTCCTCGCGTGGGCCATCATTGCTGCCGAGAACAGCAGCAGGACGACCCCGAAAACCGCGTTGTTGAACCGCATGA
>JBHICL010000231.1:0-5440 GCA_046759605.1 Alphaproteobacteria bacterium
ATGTTTCTTATGTATCGCGCCGTCGGCATGACCGACACTCATGTTGGTCTGATCATCCTCTACACCGCATTCAACCTGTCGTTTGCTGTCTGGTTGATGAAGGGGTTTATGGACGAGATCCCAAAGGAATATGAGGAGGCAGCGCTCGTCGACGGCTACACACGCATGCAGGCCTTTTTCAAGATCGTGTTGCCGGAGGCGACGACGGGCATTGCGGCGACCGCCGTCTTCTCTTTCATCATAGCTTGGAACGAGTATGCCTTTGCTTTGATGATGACGAATCGGCGCGCGCAAACCGCCCCACCATTCATCCCAACTCAAATCGGTTCCGGCTTGACAGATTGGACGACGATTGCCGCCGGCACGTTTTTGTTCCTTTTACCAGTGGCGATCTTCACGTTCATTCTGCGCGGCCATTTGCTGCGGGGCGTCACGTTCGGCGCCATACGGAAGTAGAGCCATGGACTTTCGTCGACTCAGCGCCCGCGTGCTCGAGCCTGCTGCGATGTACACGATGGTTGGCGGCATCATCGCGCTCGTTCAGCCATGGAACCTGCTCCTGCACCGTTATGGCATAACCATCACGCTTATCGGTCTCGTCGGCTTCATAGTCTTCTCGCACATACCTGCGCCCGAGAAGGATTGATGGCTGAAATCGCGCTGGTCAAGATCGACAAGCATTTCGGCGCGCTGCACGTCATCCGCGCGCTGGACCTGACGATTCGGGACACCGAGCTGGTTGTTCTGCTCGGTCCCTCCGGCTGCGGAAAGACTACGACCCTGCGGTCGATCGCAGGGCTCGAAACCATCGATAGCGGCGAGATTCTGATCGATGGGCATCCCGTCCAGAACATGCGGGCCGGCGACCGTGATATCGCCTTTGTGTTCCAGCTGTTCGCCCTCTATCCGCATCTGACCGCCTACGAGAATATAGCCTTTCCGCTGCGCGCCACGCGCCAGGGCAGTGCGCTGATCGAAGCCCGGGTGAACGAAGTCGCACGCTCCCTGCGGATTGAGCACCTATTGCAGAAACGGCCGTCCCAACTGTCAGGCGGCGACATGCAGCGGGTTGCCATCGGCCGGGCGCTGGTCCGCCGGCCGAAGGCCATGCTGATGGATGAGCCGATTGGCGCGCTCGACGCAAAACTGCGCGAGGAAATGCGCGGCGAACTGAAACGCCTGCATCTGGAGAACGGCAGCACGACGGTCTATGTGACCCACGATCAAGTCGAAGCCATGTCGCTGGCCGACCGCATAACCATCATGCATGACGGTGTGCTGCAGCAGGTGGGCACGCCAACCGAAGTTTATGATAATCCCGCGAACCTCTTCGTCGCACAGTTCATCGGCAGCCCAGTCATGAACGTCTCGAGGGCAAGCCTCAAGACCGAGGATGGGCGGACCACGGTGATCTTCGGCGATGGCGACGGATTCTTCGCCTTTCCGAGCGAGCTCCACCGGCAAATCGCCGCGACCGGGTATGCCCAGCCCGATCTCATGGTCGGCGTCCGGCCCGAGAATGTCCTCGTCGCCCGGCAAGAAACCGATGGCTACATCCCGGTCGAGGCGCATATCATCGAGCCGCTCGGCGCCTACGACATCGTCGACCTAAAGCTCGGCCAGCGATTCCTGCGCGCCCGCACCGCCAGCGGCTATGTTGGAAAGCCGGGCGACATAGTTTGGGCCAAGCTCGACGATGCGCAGACCCATTTCTTCAGCTCCCTCACCGAAGAATCGCTTCCCGTGAAGCTCGGCGACCCTCATGGCTGAGATCAGGCTCGAAAACATCACCAAGATGTTCGGCGCCCACACGGCGCTCAAGGACCTGACCCTGAAGGTCGCGGACGGTGAGTTCTTTGTGCTCCTCGGTCCGACCGGTGCGGGCAAGACCACGACGCTGCGTCTCATCGCCGGGCTCGAGCAGCCGACGAACGGCACCATTTCGATCGGCCGAGAGGACGTGCGCGGCTGGAGTGTCGCCGAGCGCGATGTCGCGCTCGTCTTCCAGTACTACTCTCTCTATCCGCGCTACACCGTGCGCCAAAACCTTGAGTTCCCACTGAAATCAAGGGTGCGTCGCCACTCCCAGGCGGAGATCGACGCACGGGTCGCCCGCGCCGCGAAGACGCTCAGGATCGAGCATCTGCTCGACCGCAAAACCGACAAGCTCTCCGGCGGCGAGATGCAGCGTGTGTCGATCGGCCGCGCGATCGTCCGCGAGCCGCAGGCCTTCCTGATGGATGAGCCGCTTTCCAATCTCGACGCCAAATTGCGCGAGGCGCTGAGATCCGAATTGAAGGATCTGCAGATGAAGCTCGGCGCCACCTTCCTCTTCGTTACCCACGACCAGATCGAAGCCATGTCGATGGGCGACAAGGTGGGCGTTCTGAACGCCGGGCACGTCGCCCAGGTCGCCACGCCGCAGGAAATCTACAACCGCCCGCGGGACGTCTTCGTCGCGAGCTTCGTCGGTTCGCCGCCGATGAACATCTTTGCCGGCGAATTGCGTGACGGGCGCGTTGTCGCCCTGTCTGGCCGGCTTGACGTCGGACTAGAAGACTCCATCAAAGACAAGCTCGGTCGCCGAGGCGGTCCGGTCAGGCTCGGCATCCGTTCCGAGAACATCAACGTCGGGCCCGCGGAGGCCGAAGAGGCCCGCGTCCATCACGTCGAGAACCACGGCGTCGAGAAGATCGTGACGCTCCGCGCCCACGACCATCTGTTCAAGGCGACGATCCCGGCGACGGTCCCGGTCTCGATCGACAGCACAGTCCGCTTCACCTGGGACGCTGCCAAGCTTCATTTCTTCGATGACAAAACCGGCGTCAATCTGACCTAAGTCTGACATACCCTCGTTACCGCAGGCCACCGAGGTGATCGCGGGCGCTGCGCCCCTACGGCGTACACCTGCGAATGTGGACAAACGTCAGTCCAGAGGACCGCAAACCGGCAGCGCATGCGCCCGAGTCAGGACACTCGCTACTCAGAGATAGGGTCTGGCCCAGCCGAGACCGACCCCGGTATCGACCGCCGGGCGGTACTCGCAGCCGACCCAGCCGCCATAGCCCAGGGCGTCGAGCAGGTCGAGCAGGTAGGAATAGTTCACCTCGCCCGTATTGGGCTCGTTCCGTGCCGGCACGCCGGCAATCTGCACATGGCCGATGAGGTCGAGCCTCTCCCGGAGGCGCATCTCCAGGTCCCCCTCGACGATCTGGCAGTGATAGAAGTCAAACTGGATCCTGAGGTTCGGGGCGCCGACCTCGGCCAGGATCGCGGCGGCATCGGCCTGGGTCGTCAGGAAGTAGCCAGGGTTGTCGCGGCGGTTAAGGGGCTCGATCAGGATGGTGATGCCATCGGCCGCGGCCGCGTCGGCGGCGCGCCTGAGGTTGGCGACATAGGTCTCGCGGCACGCCGCGGGATCGACACCGGGCCCGGGTATGCCGGCCATGGCGTGGAGCCGCTCGCAGCCCAGGGCCCGGGCGTAATGGAGCGCCTGCTCGAGGCCCTCGGCGAACTCCGTCTCTCGCCCGGGCAACGCGGCGACGCCGCGCTCGCCGGCGGACCAGTCGCCAGGGGGAAGGTTGAAGAGCACGTTGGTGAGACCGTGCTCTTCGAGCCGGCTGGCGATGGTCTCGGGTGAATGCTCGTAGGGGAACAGGTATTCCACGCCTTTGAACCCCGCCGCCGCCGCGGCGCCGAGGCGGTCGAGGAAGGGCACCTCGTTGAAGAGCATCGAGAGGTTCGCGGCCAGCTTCGGCATGGGCTCAGCTCCCCGCGGGTCCGAAAACGTCCTCGAGCTCGACGCGCTCGGCGGGCGTGAGCATGCGCGGGTTGTGTCCGCGCAGCAGCAGGTAGAGGCGCGCCGTCTCCTCCAGCTCCTCGGTGGCATAGACCGCGGCCTCGAGGGACCTGCCGGCGACCACCGGCCCGTGGTTCGCGAGCAGCACCGCCGTGTGCCGCCCGGCGAGCGAGCGGATGGCGTCCCCAAGGGCCGGATCGCCCGGCCGGTAGTAAGGGACGAGCGGCAGACGGCCGACCTTCATCACATAGTACGCGGTAAGCGGTGGCAGGACGTCGGCGGGATCGACGTCGGGCAGGCACGACACCGCCACCGAATACGTGGAGTGCAGGTGAACGATGGCGCCGGTGAAGTCGTCGGCGATGCAGCCCATGAGCACACTCATCGAATCGCCGCGTCCCTGGTCACGCGCTTGTTCGGAACCATCGAGAAGGCGCGTGCCTGCGGTTGTCGTGCCGCACCACGCGCCGGAAAACTCACGTGGAACGAACTCAGCGGCTGGCCGCGTAATCGCGCAGCACGCCGGTCTCCAGCTCGATCTCCTCGAGCCGGTTCTTGACCACGTCGCCGATGCTGATAAGGCCCCTGAGCTCGCCGTTCTCCACGACCGGGATGTGACGCACGCGCCGCCGCGTCATCAGGGCCATGATGGCCTTGACGCTGTCGTCACGGCTGCAGGTGAGGACATCCCGCGTCATAATCTCCTCGACGCGCCGTTGCAACAGATCGGCGCCGTAGCTGGTGAGCCCGTTGACGATATCCCGTTCGGAAACAATGCCGAGCACCCTTACCCCGTCGTCGCTGACCACCGCCGAGCCGACCCGCTCGAGCTTCATCATGTTCACGAGCGTCATGACCGTGGTGTGGGGGCGCGTGGTGACGACCCGCGTGCCCTTGGTTTTCAAAATGCTCTCGACCTTCATCCAGACCTCCATCGGCCCATGGCGATGTCGGCCCCCTCGGGAACTAGGAGACAAGAGATTGTGCCCGGCTGTCAATCGCCGCCAATGGCAGGCGAAAATGAAGACTTGCGCCGGCGATGCCGCCCGGTCTGAATCGGGTTGCCCGATCCGGTGCGGGCGAAGGCCGCGGAACCGCATTCAAGTTGGGGAGACCGATGCCGGGACCACTGTGGCAGCCATCCGCCGAGCGTGTCGCCACCACGGGCGTAAAGCATTTCATGGCCGCGGTGGAGCGGCGTTGGGGAACGAGCTGCCCGGACTACGCGCGGCTGCATGCTTTCTCGGTGGCGGAGCCCGAGAAGTTCTGGATCAGCGTCTGGGACTTCGCGGGCATCATCGCCGAGCGGAGGGGCGAGCGCGTGCTCGTGGACGGCCAGCGCATGCCAGGCGCCAGGTTCTTTCCGGACGCCAGGCTGAACTTCGCCGAGAACCTCCTCAGGCGCCGCGACGACGGCGACGCCATCGTCTTCTGGGGCGAAGGGGGCGGCATTCGTCGGCGGCTGAGCTGGCGCGAGCTCTACGACCAGGTTTCTCTCTGGGCGCAGGCGCTGGGGGCGGCCGGCGTGGGCCCCGGAGACAGGGTGGTGGGCTACCTCCCCAACCTGCCGGAGACGGCCATCGCCATGCTGGCGACGGCCGCGATCGGCGCGGTCTGGTCGTCGTGCTCGCCGGACTTCGG
>JBHICL010000232.1:0-5425 GCA_046759605.1 Alphaproteobacteria bacterium
CACACCGCCCTGGGGGTGTTACCCTAGATCGTTAGGGAGTTGTCCTCTCTTCCTCCCGTTTCAACCTGCGTGTCACTATAACGCGTCTGCACGCTGGGCGGCCCGGCGCACGTCCGGATCGGACGTGAACGTGAGCTGAGAGCGAGAACGCGCGTGCATTCGTCCCTGACTGGATTTTTCCTCCCTACTAAGCGCGGCCGTGAGCCGCGCTTTTTCTTCCCAGGAGGCTTTGCGAAGAGTCTACGAGCCAGGCCCTTGGGGAATGTCCTCGACGGGCGGTTCGAGGAGCCGCTGCTCATCGGGGTTCTTCCAATCGCTCGGGGGCGTCTGGTTCGCGCCGCTCGGCTGCTCGATCACCCGCGTATAGGAGGTGCCGTACTGAACCAGAATCGGCGCACCGGCCGGAAGCGGTTCTTCTTCCTTCTCGCGGTTCTGCACCAGCGTGACGACGCGTCCATCGTCCATGCGGACGACATACTCGATGCCTTCGCGACTGCGCGCCTGCTGTTCGCCGAGGTAGCCAATGCCAGCGCCCACGAGGGCCCCCAGCACCGTGACGAGACTTCCTCCGCTGCCACCACCGGTGGCCGCGTAGCCGGCCGTGCCTCCCACGGCGGCGCCGGCGAGGGCCCCGGCTCCGGTGTTGTCTCCGCCCTTGACGTCCACAATACGCGCGGACACGACGGTACCGGGCTCGGTCTGAATTACCTGGCCAACGTCGGTGGCGCTGTAGGTACTTGATGAAGAATTCACGCACGCGGTCGCCAGAAACGGCAGTATCAGAAATCCGGCGACTTTTTTCCTGCTCGTGAACATCCTCCCCTCCCCGAACCAGCCCCAGAAACAATCGAAACGCATTAGGCGTTATAAATCAAGGTCATTATGAGACGAACTTAGCACGATAGATAATGCTATTCGCTCACTCGCATTAGTATATCGCCAGATCGGCGGCGACGCGAAATGGCATTCCGCGCCCCCACCGTAATCAGGATCGCCCGGAAGTCGTTCACGTTCGTCAGCGTAGGCCCCGTCGTCACGAGATCGCCCAGCGCGCTGAACAGGCGATACGAATCGTTCGCGGCCAGCAACGCTCTCGCGTCCAACCCACCCATCCGCGCCCGCGCGAGCGTGTCCGGCGTGACGAGCGCGCCGGCATTGTCCTCGCTTCCATCGATGCCGTCGGTATCACAGGCAACCGAATAGATGCCCGGCGCACCATCGAGCGCCAGAGCCATGGCAAGCTGAAACTCGGTATTGCGACCGCCGCGGCCGCCGCCGCGCACGGTGACCGTGGTCTCGCCACCGGACAGAAGCACGGCCGGCGGCTCGATGGGATGGCCCCACAAGGCCGCCGAGCGCGCGATCCCGGCGTGGACCTTCGCGACCTCGCGGGCTTCGCCTTCGAGAGCGTCGCCGAGGACAAGTGGCTCGAAGCCGGCGCGACGCGCCGCCCTCGCGGCCGCCTCGAGCGCCAGGCGCGGCGCTGCGACGATGAGGTTTCGCACCGCGTCGAGGATGGGTTCCCCTGGTTTGGGCGTCTCGCTGTCTCCGCGCCCGAGACAGGCGCTGACGGAGGCGGGTACGTCGACGCCGTATCGCTCCAGCACCGCTCTGGCATCGGCGATGGTGGTCGGATCCGCCGCCGTCGGGCCGGAGGCGATGACCGCCGGATCGTCACCGGGAACGTCCGATATCAGAAGCGAGACGACCCGGGCGGGCGCCGCGGCCAGCGCAAGGCGTCCGCCCTTGATGGCGGACAGATGCTTGCGGACACAGTTCATCTCCGAGATGGTCGCGCCGGAACGGAGCAAGACCTGGTTGACCGCGATCTTGTCTTCGAGACCGATGCCCGGTGCGGGCAGGCTGAGGAGCGACGACCCGCCGCCCGAGACGAGGCAAAGCAGCAGATCGCGCGCCCCGAGGCTCTCGGCCAGCTCGAGGATGCGGCCAGTGGCGGCCCGCCCCGCCTCGTCGGGTACCGGATGCGCCGCTTCGACGATCTCGATACGCTCGCATTCGACGGCGTGGCCGTACCGTGTAATCACCAGGCCCGACAGCTCCCCCGGCCATGCCGCCTCGACCGCCCGGGCCATTGCCGCAGAGGCCTTGCCGGCGCCCACGACAACGGTACGACCAGGAGGCGGCGCCGGCAGGTGCGGCGGCACGCAGCGCTTCGGGTCTGCGCTTGCAACGGCGGTCGTGAACAGGTCGCGGAGCAGCTGTCTGGCCGCATCGGGGGTCGGGACGGCGGCGCTCATGACTTACGCTTCGTCCCGCGAGGCGCTCCATGACCCGACCCAACGCTCCGCCTCGCGGCGAACCTCGGCGGCGCTTGCCCCGGGCCGATAGAGCGCCGAGCCGAGACCGAAGCCGCTGGCGCCGGCGGCAACGTAGCCCGGCAGCTTATCGCGGGTCACTCCCCCTACCGGAAGGATCGGCACGTCCGCCGGGATGACCGCGCGCAGCGCCTTCAGAACCTCGGGCGGGTTCGCCTCTGCCGGAAAGAGCTTGAGAGCATCGGCACCGGCCCTGAGCGCCGCGAAAGCTTCGGTGGGCGTGGCGAAGCCGGGCATCGCGTCGAGACCCGCGGCCTTGGTCGCCTCGATCACCTCGGTGTCGGTGTGGGGCATGACGATCAGCTGTCCCCCGGCCGAGCACACGTCATGCACGTCCCGCGGCCTCAAGACCGTACCCGCGCCGATCAGGGTCCTGTCACCGAAGGCGCGGGCCAGGGCCTCGATGCTCGCCAGTGGACGCGGTGAGTTCAACGGCACCTCGATGATGAGGAAACCGGCGCTCACCAGCGCCTCGCCAATGGCGCACGCTTCCTCCGGCTCGACGCCGCGCAGGATGGCCACGAGCGGCATCAGGCCGAGGGCCGCCTCGAGGTTCAATTTCGCTCTCCCCGACGGTCCTGGGGCTCCCTTCCCAATAATCCAGCCTTCGCCGCCAACCACCACAGGCCCCGAGCGGCGGCCGCCTCCCCGTCGATCACTTCCACCGCGATGCCGTGCCGCCGCAAGCCGTGCCGGTAACGCGCCGTCAGGTCGGCCGCGCCCACGACCGAAATCTCGCGCAAGCCCGGCGCCATGGCCAGGATCCCGGCAATCTCGTGGCCGATCAGAATGCCGGACAGGTAGGACCGCAGCGAACCCGGCGCCAGGACCCCGAACAGCCCCTCGGCCCGCACGCCGAACAGGTGATTGAGGAGCCCGCCCCCGTCTCCCGCGCGGGCGAGACCACGATCGAAAGCCACCGCGTCGTCGGCGGCGCCCTCCATCAGCCTGCCGAGGATCGTGTGATCACAGAGCGCCGCGTAGATCTCGCCGGTCATGGCCGTATGGAAACCCTCGATCCGGTCGCCATCGAGTTGCACCCATTTCGCGTGCGTGCCGGGAAGGCACAGCCACCTTCGGGCAACGCCGCCGGCACCGACGACCTGGGTTTCCTCGCCACGGATCACATCGTGCACACCACTCGGCCCGCGGGCCGACAGCCCCGGCACTATCAGGTACGGCGTCCCCGGCACAGGGTGCAGCGCCGCGGCCAGCGCGGAGAACGCGGCCGGACACTCGACGTAAGGCGCCTCGGTCCAGCCCTGCCGGCTCCCGATCATTCCGGAGAGAAGCACCGGCGTCTCCGGATAGGCGGTCGTCCACCGACCGACGAGCTGACGAAAGGCACCCGCGAAGTCCCCACCTTCGACCTGCAGGATGCCCAGCTCCGCATGGGAGACTTCGCGCACCTGGCCACCGCCATCCAAGAGGAAACCACGGAAATTGCTGGTTCCCCAATCGACCGCGATCAGAGCTGGCTCGGCCACGTTCACTCTGCTTTCGCTTTGGGATCTTCCAACGGCGGTGTCGGCGCTAAGATCAGCGAATGGACCGGGACGCACGACACCGCGCGGCGGACCTACTTAGCCGCGGAAGGACGCAAGGCGCAACGATTACCGCCCTCCCGTCCGATTGTCGTCCAATGACCGAGGCCGAGGCCTACGACATCCAGGACGTGTTGCACCGACGGCTCGCCGACGCGGGTTTCGGCTCCGTCGCCGGCTACAAGATCGGCTGCACGACACCGGTCATGCAGCGTTTCATCGGAATCCGCCAGCCCTGCGCCGGCGCCATCCTCGCCGAGACCGTCCGGCATGGAGAGGGTCGTTACGAGCTTGGTGACTACCGCCGGCCGGGCGTGGAATGCGAAATAGCCGTGGTCCTGGGCTCGCCGCTCGGGCCCGAGGACGCGCCATACGATCGCAGGACGACAGGCGACGCGGTCGCCGCGGTGGCGGCCGCCATCGAGCTGGTCGACGACCGCTACGACGACTTCCGCGCCTTCGATGCGCCCACGCTCATCGCCGACGACTTCTTCGGGGCCGGCTGCGTGTTGGCGCCACGGGTCGAGGACTGGCGCGCGCTCGATCTCGCGAGGCTCGAGGGCGAGATGCGGGTGAACGGGCGGTCGCTCGGCACCGGCGTCGGCGCCGACGTGCTGGGGCATCCCCTGGAGGCCCTCGTCTGGCTCGCCAACATGCAGGCGGCGCGCGGCCGGACCATGCCGGCCGGCGCGATCGTTCTGCTGGGCAGCCTCGTCCAGACTTACTGGATCGAGGGTCCCGGCGATCACGTGGAGGTTGCGATCGACGGGCTGGGCCGAGCCCGAGCGCTCTTCAATTAGTTGCACCGTCGCTTCACGATCAGCCGGACCGCTACAGACTGAAGCCGCCGTCGGAAATGTGGATGGTCCCGGTCACATAGGCCGACTCGTCCGAGGCCAGGTAGACCGCGAGTGCGGCAATCTCCTCGGGCCTGCCGAGCCGCCCCATGGGCTGGCGGGCGATGAAGGTCTTGAGCGCCGCCTCGGGGTCGTCGAAGGCGCTGATCCGCTCCCGCAGCGAGGGCGTGTCCACGGTGCCCGGGCAGATCGCGTTACAGCGAATGCCTTGGCCGATGAAGTCGGCGGCGACAGCCTTGGTGAGGCCGATGACGCCTGCCTTGGTCGCGCCGTAGACGAAGCGGTTGGGTATGCCGCGCACGCTGGAGGCCCCCGACGCCATGTTGATGATCGTGCCACCTCCCGCCGCCAGCATGGCCGGCAAGAAGGCGCGGATCGTGCGGTACATCGACTTTACGTTCACGTCGAAAGAGAAGTCCCAATCCTCCTCGGAGCAGTCGAGGATGGTGCCGTGATGGACGAAGCCGGCAACGTTGAACAGGACGTCAACCGCGCCCCGGCGCTGAGCCAGCCCTTCTATGGCCGATGTATCCCTGACGTCGAGCACCTCGGTCTCGATGCCGGGCTGCTCCCCGCGCAGCGACGCGAGCGCGTCGGGATCGATATCGGTTGCCAGGACCGCGGCGCCCTCGCGGGCAAAAGCGAGCGCGCTCGCCCTTCCCATGCCTTGCCCTGCGGCCGTCAGCAC
>JBHICL010000233.1:0-5415 GCA_046759605.1 Alphaproteobacteria bacterium
CGGCCTTCCGCCTAGCGCACGAAGCCGAGGTGCTCGAGCTTGAGCATCAACCGCTGCGCGGCTTCCTCCGGCGAAATCCCCTGGGTATCGATCTCGAGGTCCGGAGCCTCCGGCTCCTCATAGGGATCGTCGATGCCGGTGAAATGCGGGATGACTCCCGCCCGCGCCTTTGCGTACAGCCCCTTGCGATCGCGCAGCTCGCACACCGTGAGAGGCGTCGATACATAGACCTCGACGAACCCGCCGGCTGCCTCGACCAATTCGCGCACGTACCGCCGGGTCACGGCATAGGGCGCGATCGGCGCACACAGCGCGACGCCGCCCGCCTTGGTGATCTCGCTGGCAACGTAGCCTATGCGGAGCACGTTGAGGTCGCGATGCTCCTTCGAGAAACCGAGCTCGCTCGACAGGTGCTTGCGCACGATATCGCCGTCGAGAAGCGTCACGCTGCGGCTCCCCAGCTCCATGAGCTTGGTCAAGACCGCCTTGGCGATCGTCGACTTGCCCGCACCCGACAGGCCCGTGAAGAGGATCGTGAAACCCTGCTCGTGGCGCGGCGGATAGCTGCGCCGCAGCTCGGCCATGACGTCCGGGAACGAGAACCACTCGGGTACCGCTATCCCGGTCTGGAGACGTCGCCGAACCTCGGTACCGGATATCGTGGAAACGGTTTCGCCTTCATGCACCTCGTCGATCGCCATGTATTGGCCACGGTCCTGCACGTAGACCATTTCCTTGAACGGCACCATGGCGATGCCGAGCTCGGGCTCGAACTCGCGGACCAGCTCCTGCGCCTCGTAGGGTGGATAGAACGATTTGCCGTTGCGATCCGCGCCGGGTCCGGCATGGTCGCGTCCGATGATGAAGTGGGTGCAGCCGTAGTTGCGGCGGATGATTGCATGCCAGACAGCCTCGCGCGGTCCGGCCATGCGCATCGCCAGCGGCAACAGGCTCAAGGCGGTGGTCTGCTCCGGGTAGGTCTTGAGAACGCTCTCGTAACAGCGCACGCGGGAGAAGTAGTCCACGTCTCCGGGCTGCGTCATGCCGACCACCGGATGGATCAGCAGGTTGGCCTCGGTTTCGGCGGCCGCGCGTCGTGTCAGCTCCTGATGCGCCCGATGCATGGGGTTTCGCGTCTGAAACGCGACGATGCGAGACCATCCCCACTGCTCGAACTTGCCGCGCAGCTCCGCTGGATCGTGTCGAAACTGCTTGAAGTCGTGCTCCGCCGGCCTGTTGATCCCGCGCAGGCGACCGCCGAGGTAGACCGGATTGGTTCGATGGAGCAGATAGTGGACGCCTGGGTGGGCCGGGTCGTCGGTTCCGAAGACCGCCCGGGCCTCCTCCCGCCTGTCCGGCTCCCACTTCGAGCGGACCTCCATCGTCGCGATGAGAAAGCCCTCCGAGTCCAGGAGAGAGACCGACTCCCCGGGCTCGACGCCCTCGGCGAACGCCGTCGAAACGTCCAGCGTCACCGGGATGGGCCAAAGCGTGCCATCGTCGAGCCGCATGGACTTGAGGACGCACGCGTAGTCTCGCTCGGTCAGGAAACCATCGAGCGGTGAGAACGCCCCGTTGAGCAGCAGCCTGAGATCGCAGAGCTGCCGCAGGCTCAGGTCCCAGGACGGCAGCGCCGCCGCCTCGCGCTTCGCGGCGGGAGCGTCTGCGGCTGGGACGTAGAGACTGTTCAGCCGACCACCGTACGGCGGCACGCCCCAGTCCGAAACGGTCGAAGGAATATCCTGGTCGTGTGGCATCTCCTCTTGGGCCTCCTGAATCCTTGCGTCGATCCCGGTCATGCCGGGGTAAACGGCTACCACGCTCGGTGTCCACCGCGCAGGCGCGCTAGTACCTGCGCATGCAGGCTAGTCTCCGGTCCGTGCGATGCGTGAAGGCCCGAATCCGACGTTACACCGACGCCGGCCGTTCCTGCACCTCCAGTTCCGGGTGGTCGCGCGGGACACCGACACGATACCAGATGAACGGGAAAAGTGGATTGGCGAGAAAATATTTCCAGCCCAGATTCCTCACCTCGGTTCCATCCTTCAGCCGCAGGTTCAACCATACATAGAAAAACTTATAGATGCACAGACCGGGGATGAAATTCACCTTGAAGCCGTCGGTCCGGAGATACCTGCGGCTGATGTAGAGGTTGCCTTCGAACGGCGTGATGCCCCAGCCCAACGGGCCTTCGGCGAGGAGGGTGCCGGTAGGACGGTGGGTCACGCGTACAAACTTCTTGATCATGGACCCCTACCCGCTGTCGCACGGAGACGGCCGTAGTCTGCCGTCGGCCACCGGGCACGACAAATCAAGTTCCCGTGCCATCGGGACCGGCGCGTCACCCACCCGAGTGTGCCGAAGCCGAAATACGGGCGCTCACACGCAAAGTCGATTAGAATCTCGGGCGAACGCAAAAAAATCAGACAATGGGGGGTTTGAAGCATGCCGCTCACGTGTGCCGCTCTCAATTGCACGCTGAAGAAGTCGCCGAAGCCGTCCCACACGGAGGCGCTCATGGTCAAGGTGCTCGGCCTGATGAAGCCGCTGGGCGTCGAGTGGGAGCTCATCAGACCGGTGGACCACAACATCCCCTTCGGCGTCTCTTCCAACGAAGGGGACGGCGACGAGTGGCCAGGGATCCTGGATAAGCTAAAGGCCTCGGACATCATCATGTTGGGCATGCCGATCTGGTTCGGCGTGCGCTCGTCGGTCGCCCAGCTGGTCGTCGAGCGCCTCGACGGGACCTACGACGAAGGCGATTCCGAGACCGGCCAGTTTCCACTTTACGGCAAAGTGGGCTGCTGCGTCGTGACCGGCAACGAGGACGGCGCACACGACTGCGCCGCCAACACGCTGTTCAACCTGTCCCATCTCGGCTGCGTGATCCCGCCCAACTCGGACTGCTACTGGGTCGGCGATGCCGGTCCGGGCCCGAGCTATATTGAGGCAGGTGGCGACAGGCACATGTACACCAACAAAACGGCGCGCTATGTCGCACACAACACGGTGTTCTTCGCGAGACTGCTGAAGGAAAACCCGATTCCCACGAACCTCAGGCAGCTTGTCGAGGAAGCGCGGAACTATAGCGAGGACGAATGCCCGCCCGCGCATGGCAGCGCCATCCGCGGCGCAACCTGACCGATGACTTGATCCGAAGTCACCGGACGCCGCCCCAGTGGACATAATCTCCATCGCGGTCGTCGCCGGGCTGATCCTGGTATTCGGAGTTGTCTCGGCCCGCCTCGAGCGCACGGTCGTCACCGCGCCGATGGTCTTCGTGCTCGTCGGGCTGGCGGCCGGACCATCGGGCCTCGGCTGGGTTCACGGCAGCGTGGCGCATGGTGTGGTCCACGCGCTCGCCGAGGTGACGCTCATTCTGGTCCTGTTCACGGACGCCTCGCGCATCGATCTCCGCCGCCTCGCTCGAGAGCATGACATTCCGCTACGTCTCCTGCTGTTGGGACTGCCCCTGACCATCGTGCTTGGCGCCGGCGCCGGCATGGTGGTGCTGGTCGGCTTCTCGATTTGGCAAGCGGCCGTCCTCGCGGCCATTCTCGCGCCGACGGACGCCGCCCTCGGCCAGGCCGTGGTCAGCAACCCCAGGGTGCCCGTCCGAATCCGGCAGGCGCTCAACGTCGAAAGCGGCCTCAACGACGGCCTCGCCTTACCCGCGGTACTGATCCTCGTCTCGCTCGCCGGGGCGATGACGGCGACCGAAGCGCGCGGCGTCGCGGACTGGTTCCAGTTTGCCGCCATGCAGATCGTCCTTGGACCCGTCGTCGGAGTCGTCATCGGCTATGTGGGGGGCAAGGGTGTGGAGCGGGCCTGGCGCGCACGATGGATAAGCGGCGCATTCCTCAGGCTTTCGGCGATCGGCCTGGCCCTTCTCTCCTTTGCCGGCGCGGAAATCGTCGGTGGCAACGGCTTCATCGCCGCCTTCGTCGCCGGGCTTGGTCTCGGCAACTGGACACGGCAGATTTGCGGAAGCGTCTACGAGTTCGGCGAGGCCGAGGGCCAGCTTCTGGTCCTGCTGACCTTCTTCATCTTCGGCGCCTTCATCGTTCCGGAGGCCGCGGTCCACGTCGACGGTCGGGTCGTTCTCTATGGCCTGCTGAGCCTGACCGTCGTCCGGCTGATCCCGGTGGCCGTAAGCCTGTTGGGAAAGGGCCTGGGCGCCGACACCGTGTCGTTTCTTGGCTGGTTCGGTCCACGAGGTCTCGCCTCCATCCTGTTCGCGCTGCTTGTGGTGGAGACCTCGGGGATCGCCGAGACGGAGGCAATCAACACCGTCGTCACGGTGACCGTCGTCCTGAGCGTCTTCCTGCACGGTCTGACCGCCTGGCCCTTCGCCAACTGGTACGGCGCCCGCGCCGAAGCCAGGGCGGCCCGCCTGCCCAGCTGTCCCGAAAGCGCGTCCGTCACCGAGATGCCGCTCAGAGCGCGGCCGCGCCTAAAGGATGCCGACCGGAGCCACCGCCGGGCCTGTTAATCGCGCTCGGCTGAGCACGCACGGCCCCTGTTTAGGGCGCGTTAAGCCGAATCGCCTACGGTAGGCGCCTGGCCCTGGCATAAGCCGGCGTCGGCCAACAGGCCAACCCACAGCACACCCTTTTGAATGACCGAAAAAATTCGTTCACTTGGACGTGTACATCTCGTGCCATCGACAATCACCGCCCTGTTCTCGATGCGCGCGCTGGGGTTTCTGCTGTCCTTGTGCGTTGCGGCGTCCATCGTCGTGCATTTTCATGACCGCTTCTGGTGGCCCCCCGATGACGGTGCATACGCCTACGTCGCCAACCGCCTGCTGGAAGGCGACGTCCTCAACGGCGACGTTCAGGACGTCCACGCGGGCTACGCGAATTTCGTCAATGCCGCGGCGCTGTGGCTCTTTGGCACGGATCTCGTCAGTCTTCGCTATCCACTGGCGTTCCTCACAGTGGTCCAGGCCGGTATCGTCTACCTGCTGCTTCTGCCCCGAGGAGTGATTCCCGCTCTGGTGGGAGCTGGAGCGCTGAGCTCGCTTTCCTTCGTCCAGTTTCTCAACCCGACTGCAAATTGGTACGCGCTCTTCTTCTTTCTCGTCGTTGTCGCGGTGCTCACCTGGTACCCACGGGAAACCCGAGGCCGCGTCGAAATCATAGGTTTCCTGCTCGCGCTCCTTTTCCTCTTCCGGCAGTTGAGCGGCGTCATCCTGGCAGTCGGGGTCGTAACCTGGTTGCTCATGGAATCACGTACAGATGGAAACCGCTGTCGTATGGCGCGATCGCTGTTACTCGTAATGGCGATCGGCCTTGCCGTGTACATGTGGGGAAAATGGAGCGCCATCGGATTTCTGGTGTATGGCCTCTGGCCACTGGCGCTTCTGTTTCGTGCATGGACGACCGTCGGAATAGACGACCGCACCACGCTTAC
>JBHICL010000234.1:0-5412 GCA_046759605.1 Alphaproteobacteria bacterium
GCGCCCCGAGGATTGCCCTACAAAGATGGTCGATGACCGCGCCGGTTCTCATCCCCCGTAGACTGCTCGCCTGGTACGACCGGCACGGCCGCGTTCTGCCGTGGCGCACGACGCCGGCGGCGCGGCGTGCCGGACGCCGGCCCGACCCGTATGTGGTCTGGCTCAGCGAGATAATGCTCCAGCAGACGACGGTCGCCGCCGTGGGCCCGTACTTTCGCGCGTTCATAAGCCGTTGGCCCGACGTCCACGCCCTGGCCGCCGCCGGGCTCGATGAGGTGCTGACCGCTTGGGCCGGGCTCGGCTACTACGCGCGGGCGCGCAACCTGCACCGGTGCGCCGGGGTCGTGAGCAAGGACCACGGCGGGGTCTTTCCCGAAAGCGTTGCCGAGCTCCGCCGTCTGCCGGGCATAGGTCCCTACACCGCGGCGGCGATCGCGGCGATCGCCTACGACAGATCCGAGCCCGTGGTGGACGGCAACGTCGAACGGGTGCTGGCGAGGCTGTTCGCGGTCGAGGAGCCGCTGCCGGGCGCCAAGGGGCGCCTCGCGGCGCTGGCCGCCGAGCTGACGCCGCGAAGGCGGCCCGGCGACTACGCGCAGGCCCTCATGGATCTGGGCGCCACGGTATGCACGCCGCGCCAGCCGCGCTGTGGCGTGTGCCCGTTGGCCGGCGCGTGCGTCGGGAGACGACGAGGACTGGCCGCGGCGCTGCCGGCACGGGCGGCGCGGGCCGACAGGCCGACCCGACACGGCACGGCGTACTGGGCTGTCCGCGCCGACGGCGCGGTACTGCTGCGACGGCGTCCGGAGAGAGGGCTTCTCGGCGGCATGATGGAGGTGCCGTCCAGTGACTGGCTTGCCGGGGACGTGCGCCCGGCGGCTCGCGGCGCTCCCTTTGCCGCCCAATGGCGTTCGCTTCCCGGAACGGTGCGGCACAGCTTTTCCCACTTCCACCTCGAGCTGCGCGTGGTCAGCGCCATAGCACCTCCCGAGGCGGCGCCGCAGGGTGTCTGGGTGCTGCCCGACCGATTATCCGGCTATGCGCTTCCAAGCGTGATGCGCAAGGTCGTGCGCCACGCCCTCCTCCACACCACGAGCGCGACGAGAGCCTAATTCAGCTCCGCCCGCAGCTTCTGGCGCAGAACGTCGATGGACACCAATCGGCCCCCGTCGGTGGCGACGTGCCAGAACGTCCAGCCGTTGCACGCGGGCGCGCCCTGCACCTCGGCGGCGATCTTGTGGATGGACCCACGGCTATCGGCCGAGACGATCGTCCCGTCGGCGCGCACCTTGGCCGTGTGCCGACCGCTCGGACCATACAGCACCTGCCCCGGGTCGAGCATGCCGCGTTCCACCAGCCAGCCGAACGGGATACGCCGCTGCCCGCGTTTGCCGGTGGTCTCCAGCAGCTCGGTCTCATCGACGCGGCGGACTCGGTCGAGGCGCTCGGAGGCCAGCCGCGCATAGTCCTCGTCGCGCTCGATGCCGATGTAGTGGCGGCCCAGCTTCTTGGCGACGGCGCCGGTGGTGCCGCTGCCGAAGAACGGGTCGAGCACCAGGTCGCCTACGTTCGTGGACGCCAGGATCACGCGGTACAGCAGGGACTCGGGCTTCTGCGTCGGGTGCGCCTTTCTGCCGTCCGGCCATCTCAGGCGCTCGCTGCCGTTGCAGATCGACAGGAGCCAATCGCTCCGCATCTGCACCTCGTCGTTGAGCGCCTTCATCGCCTCGTAGTTGAAGGTGTAGCGCGCGTCCTTGCTCTTGCTGCACCAGAGGAGCGTCTCGTGCGCGTTGGTGAAGCGCCG
The DNA here is from genome assembly GCA_046759605.1 of Alphaproteobacteria bacterium. GTDB lineage: Bacteria > Pseudomonadota > Alphaproteobacteria > UBA6615 > UBA6615 > JBHICL01. The sequence goes on from JBHICL010000234.1 coordinate 1,805, forward strand.
GCCACGGAAGTTGGGCATGGGGTTGGTCTTGCGCCAGATCACGTCGTTCAGGACCCAGAATCCCAGGTCCTGGAGAATGGCGCCGACCCTGTAGATGTTGTGGTAGGTGCCGATCACCCAGAGCGTGCCGTCGTCGGCGAGCACCCGGCGCGCGGCGCCAAGCCAAGCCTCGGTGAACGCGTCATAGGCCTTGGGGTCGTCGAACCGGTCCCACAGGTCATCGACACCGTCGACGATGGTGTTGTTGGGCCGGGTCAGCTCGCCGCCGAGCCTCAGGTTGTAAGGCGGATCGGCGAAAATGGCCTTGGCCACGCCACCCGGCATGCCGGCCATTACCTTTACGCAATCCCCCCTTAGGATCGTGTCCACAAGAAAGAACTCGTGGCGCGAATTTTTGCTTGTTGGCGTACGCATAATCCTTCGACGATGCCGGAGCCCCCCCGCCGGGTCAACGAGCGAAATCGCAACAACTATAGGTTTTGTAGGGTTAAGCGCCGGTTAAGAGGCTCCGGACCGGCGCGAAAGTGGTGCGGTGATAAGGACTTGGGCCGACCCGCCCGAGTGCGTCGCGGTGCTCCCGGGTGGCGTAGCCGGCGTTGCGCTCCCACCCGTATTCCGGGTGTGTGCTCGCGAGCGCGCTCATGATCCGGTCCCGCGTGACCTTGGCGACGACCGAGGCCGCGGCGATGCTCAGGGAAATGGTGTCGCCTTTTGGAAGGGGCTCCACGGGGCAGCCGAGGCCGGGCGCCCGGTTGCCGTCGACCAGCACGTGGGCCGGCCGGAAAGGCAGGGCGCGGACGGCGCGCTGCATCGCCAGCATGGTGGCTTCGAGCACGTTCAGGCGGTCGATCTCTTCCACGTCGGCCTGGCCGGTCGTCAGCCAGACGAGGCCGCGGTGCGCCGCGTGCCTGAGCGCGGCAAACAGCTCTTCGCGTTGCTCGCGGCCGAGCGCCTTGGAGTCGTCGAGCCCGTGGAGCGGCGCGGGGAGCAGATGCGCCGGCGGCAACACCACGGCCGCGGCGACCACCGGTCCCGCGAGGGGACCGCGGCCGACCTCGTCGACCCCGGCCGTGGGCCTCGGCCTCGCCTGTTCGTGACCGAGGTCAGGCATCCGCCCCGCTCCTGTCGGTGGCCGCCCGGTCACGGTTGCGGTCCCGTGCCACGAGGCGCCTGATCCCACGCCCGGTCTCGGTCGCGAGGGCCGCGACCCAACCGGCCTCGCGGCCATAGACGAGGCGCAGGATGCGTCGCGCCGAGGCGCCGCGGTAAGAGACCACCTGATGCAGACGCCGCGCCGAGGTCATCCAGAAGGGGCTTATGGCCAGCGACAGCGCGGTCACGGTGATGACCAGGCGGAAGTCGTTGAACTCGATGATCTCCTGACGCAGTCCGATGCCGGCCAGCAGGAACGAGAACTCGCCCACTTGGGCCAGCACCACGCCCGTCAGCAGCGCCTGCGCCCACGGCAGGCCCAGCAGGCCCAGAATGCCCACGTTGAGGACGGTCTTGAGCACGATGACCACCAGCAGCATGACCAGCACGGTGCCGAAATTCTGCCAGATCAGGTCGAGGTCGATGAGAAGCCCCACCGAGAGGAAGAACACCATGATGAGGACGGCCTGGATGGGCATCGTGCTGCTCAGCATGTCGGCGCGCAGGTTGCTGTTGCCGATCGTGAGGCCGGCGAGGAAGGCCCCATAGGCCGGCGACAGACCCAGGAGCCCCGACAGCGTCGCCGCTCCAAAACAGACCACGAGCCCCAGAAGCGGCATGAGGTCCGGGTGGCCGGCGACGACGGCCGGCACCGGCAGGGTGAGCCGCCGGCGTCGGCTCAGGAACAGGATCAAGAGGGCGAGGAGAACGATCGAGAGTATGATCCGCGCCACCGCCACGAGGTCGATAATCCCCTCCGCCACGACGCGCAGGGCCAGCATCATGGGCACCACCGCCAGGTCCTGCGCGATCAGCACGCCCACCGCGATGCGCCCCGTGCGCGTGCGCAGTTCGCCCACTTCCTCCAGCATCTTGATGGCGACCGCGGTGCTGGACAGCGCGACGGCGAACGCGAGCAGCAGCGCCACCGCGAACGGCCAGCCCAGCACCTCGCCGATCAGCAGCATGACCGAGAGGGTTCCGAGGATCTGCAGCGCAGCGGCGCCCACGGCGATGCGCCAGATGCGGCGGAACGAGCGAAGGCTGAGCTCCATGCCGATGACGAACAGCAGCATGAGCACGCCCAGCTCGGCGAGCAGCGCCACCGTTTCCTCGTTCTCCACGAGGCCCAGGACCGATGGACCCAGCACGACGCCCGCGACGATGTAGCCGACGGCGGCCGGCTGGCGCAGGCGCGCAAGGGTCAGGCCGCAGATCAGCGCCACCAGGGCGACGATTGCGAGCGGTATCAATTCCTCATAAGCCGGCATGACCGTTTCCTGTCGGCCAGCGGGGCGGGCCAACTAACGCCGGGAGCAAGGCGAAAATGTGACGTGAAGCTCCGACCCGATTCGTTTCGCGACTTATAGCAGATTCGGTTGCCGGCCGGTCCGGTCGGGTGGTGTGAATTTGTCCGTGGCGAGGCGCCCGCGCCCCTTGTCGAGACCGAGGCGGCGGCAGACCAGGCGGAACCGCCGCTCGAGGAGGTCGGCGTCGACCCCAGTCCCGCGCATGCGCGTGCCGTAGGCGTCGACGTACAGCCTGCCGTCACGCATGGCGCGCATGCGGTTGAGCACACGCTTGGCGCGATCGGGAAAGTGGGCTTCGAGCCATTCCTGGAACAGGTCCCTTATCTCCAGGGGGAGCCGCAACAGGATATAGCCGGCGGCGGGCGCGCCGGCCGCGGCCGCTCTCTCGATGATGGTCTCGAGCTCGTGGTCGGTGATGGCCGGGATCACCGGCGCGACCATTACCGCCGTGGGCACGCCGGCCCCGTTCAACCGCTCGATCGCCGCAAGCCGTTTTGCCGGCGCGGGCGCGCGGGGCTCGAGCGTCCGCGCGAGCCGGCCATCAAGGGTCGTGATCGACAGCGCGACGCTCGCGAGATTTTGGGCGGCCATGGGCGCCAGGATGTCGAGGTCCCGCACCACGAGCGAGCTCTTGGTGGTGATCGTCACCGGGTGGCGGCATTCCGCCAGCACCTCGAGGATGCCGCGCATGATGCGGAGCCGCCGCTCCACCGGCTGATAGGGATCGGTGTTGGTGCCGATGGCGAGAACGCTCGGCCGATAGCCGCGGCGGGACAGCTCCCGGCGCAGAAGGGAGGGCGCGTCCGGCTTGGCGAACAGCCTGCTCTCGAAGTCGAGCCCGGGCGAGAGCCCGAGGTAGGCGTGTGTGGGGCGGGCGAAGCAGTAGATACAGCCGTGCTCGCAACCGCGATAGGGGTTGATCGACTGCTCGAACGGCACGTCGGGAGACCGGTTGCGCGTGATGACGGTGCGGCTCTCGTCCCGCGTGACCGTTGTGCGCAGAACGGGTGGGTCGCCCTGCTCGCCGCCGCCTGCCCACCCGTCATCCACGAGCGTCCGGAACGTGGGTTCGTAGCGGCCGTCGCGGTTGCTCAGCGCTCCGCGGCCCTTCTGCGGCCTGTCCGGCATCTCCCCATGAGGCCCGAA
>JBHICL010000235.1:0-5365 GCA_046759605.1 Alphaproteobacteria bacterium
GCAGAGCACCGGTGGGCGCGCTTCGGTAAGCGCGGTGATCACCGCGCTCGTCGAAAAACAACGGGATGAGCTGACATCCGAGGCGGGACCGTTCCTGGAGTAAGACCGCGTGATTGTCCACACAGGGAGCTGCCTCGCTTGATTTCCCTCCAGCGCGATCTGTCGCCAACACTTTCGTGCGCTCGATTCAGGCGTGATGCGCGATAAGCCCCTCAATTACAAGGGCTTGCGTATTTGCATAATTTTTAGGCAAACAGGGCGTGGTCCACGAATTCGGCGCGGTTCGGCCTTAGTGCCCAGAGTTGTCAACAAAGTTATGCACCATTTTCGTGGACATCTCAGGATTTTGAAGACGGAACCGTTCATTATTTCGTGATACGGGCGCAACACGGAAAGAAGCGATGGCAAGCCATTACATCTCTTCATGTTACGCTCGACCGATGTTGCATCAATTGATTTATTAATGTGTCATCACCTAATCAACTCGAACGGATAGCGCCTGAATCGACGACCTCCACGCCGAGCTTCATGAACTCTTCCCTGGTTTCCGCCATCGAGCCTTCGACATCGATGCCGCGACAGGCATCTTCCACGATCACCACATCAAATCCCTCGCGGTGCGCGTCGGCGGCGGAGTAGCGGACGCAGAAGTCCGTTGCCAGTCCGCATAGGAAGGTGCGTTGCAGGTCGCGTTCCCGGAGGTAGCCGGCAAGCCCTGTCGCCGTGGTCCTGTCGTTCTCATAGAACGCCGAGTAGGAGTCGATCGCCGGCCGGAATCCCTTGCGCAGTATGAGCTCACTGCGGGTAGTATCGAGGTCTCTGTGAAACGCGGCTCCGTGTGTGTCCTGGACGCAATGGTCGGGCCAAAGCACCTGGTCTCCATAGGAGACCTCGATGACTTCGAATGGCTTGCGTCCGGGGTGGCTCGACGCGAAGGACGAGTGACCGACAGGGTGCCAGTCCTGGGTGAGCACTATGTGCGCGAACCTCTGCAATATGCGATTGACGACGGGCACGACGGCGTCGCCGTCCGGCACCGCCAACGCGCCGCCTGGGCAGAAGTCATTCTGCACGTCCACGACCAGGAGGACGTCCGTGCTCTCGACGACAATGGTCACTTCTGCTTCTCCTCGTGAAGTCACGGTGCATTTGGTGATTTAATGCCTCCGCGGACCTCGCGTCGAGAGTTCGATTCGTGAGGGCCACGCCCGATCGTCGTTGCCGTGCCGGGCGTTGACCCCTCACCTGGCACGGGATAGTGTCGTCTTCATGCCAGCGCAGGTCCATGACAGGCGAATTAGCGGCCGGGCGCCCATCGGGCGTCCGGGACGCGCACTCGACTCACGCCTGTTCATGGAGCTTGCGAATGCCAACCGTCTCTGAACACACGACCTGCCTATCCATCGTCGCTCGGGCCGAGCCCGGCCTGCTGCCACGGGTGCTCGAGCTGTTCGCCAAGCGAGGCCTTCTACCCAGCCGTCTGCACAGCACCATCGGTGGTCGCGACGGCCTGGAGCTCAGTATTTACATCGAGATCGCCGGCATCCACGAGGACCTGGCGGCCCGGATCGCGTGGGCCATTCGGCAAATAGTCGGGGTCGAGCTCGTGCTGGCGTCCGCGAAGATCGAGGCCTTGAGCGCTTGAAGCGGCGATCCGACAGGGCGGTTCGGAAGGTCGAGGTTTTCAGGAGCCTGCTGTTCTGCCCGGCGACGCGGCCCGAGCGGTTCGCCAAGGCGGTGACGAGCGGGGCGGACATCGTCTGTATCGATCTCGAGGACAGCGTAGCGCCGGGCCGGAAGGCGGAAGCGCGCCGGAATGCCTTGACCTACTTCGCTGGGCAGCAGCATACCTCGGCCACCCGCATCCTCCGCATCAACAGCCCGCGCGGGGCCGAGGGTCTGCACGACCTGGTTGCGCTCGTGGAAGCTCCCAGGCTTCCCGACGGCCTGATGCTGCCGAAGGTGGTCTCGGGGGAGGAGGTCCGCTGGATCGGCGACCTGCTCCCGGATCCTGTGCTCATACCCATGATCGAGACGCCGCAAGCGCTCGCCGAGGTGGCCGCGATCGCCGGGGCGTCGGATCGCGTACGTGCCGTAGCCTTCGGTTCGTGGGATTACGCCGCGGAGGTCGGCTCGGACACGAGCTGGGATGCGTTGCTTTATGCCAGGGGCCGACTGGCTTCCGCTGCCGCGGCACAGGGCATCGTGGCTCTGGACGGTGTATGGGTCGGCCTGGACGACGAGGCCGGTCTTCGTGCCGAGGCGACGCGCGTTGCGGCCCTTGGCTTCGGTGGCAAGCTCGCCATCCATCCCAGGCAGATCCCGGTCATACACGGCGCTTTCAATCCGTCGCCGACCGACATCGCATGGGCGAGGAAGGTCGTCGAGGCCTTTGCCAACGCCGCGGACGGCGTGGTGGTCGTCGATGGCCGCATGGTCGATGCGCCGCTGGTCCTGGCGGCCCGTCGTACCTTGGCGACGGCGGCCAGGATGAAAGCCGGCTGACAAGCGCGCGGCTCCCTCCCGAGAGCCCCTTTGCCTGGTTCGCACAGGTGGATTCCAAAGTGTGCCGATGCCCGGCTCGTTATCACACGTGAACGCGTCCCTGTGCTAAGGCTTCCGAACGCGGCTCTAGCCAGTGGCGGTCGTTTCTCGCTCATGCTGACAGATCGACTTGAGGCGTTTCTTGCACCCCGGGCCAATCTCTGGCCGCGCTGGGAGTCACACGATCCGAGCTCTCGCGAAACCTTCGATCATGGCCGATGGAACGAGTTCCTGGGGCGCTACGTCGTGACCGACGGCAGCGGGGTCAACCGTATCGCGTACGGAAGGGTCCGGCCGGACGACAAGGGACTATTGGAAGCCTACATCGACAACCTGGCGGGGGCCGACGCTGCCCGACTGGGTCGACGGGAGCAGTTCGCTTTCTGGGTCAATCTTTACAACGCGCTGACCGTGAACTTGGTACTCGAGCATTTCCCGATTTCGAGCATTCGAGACATTGCCGGGAGGACCTGGCCATTGCTGTCGTTTGGTCCGTGGAAGCGGAAATTGTGCGCGGTCGCTGGCGAGCCGTTGAGCCTGAGCGATATCGAGAATCGAATCCTTCGGCCGATTTGGCGCGACCCGCGGATTCATTATGCGGTGAACTGCGCCTCGGTGGGGTGTCCGAACCTGCGACAGGAAGCGTTTGCTGGTGTGGGACTGGAAGCTCAGCTGGAATCGGCGGCCCGGGAGTTCGTGAACGGCCCGAGGTGCGTCATCGAGCACAACGGGCGCCTCGTCGTGTCGAGCCTGTACAACTGGTACGCTCGCGACTTTGGGTCCGGTCCCACTGCTGTGCTCGATCATATTTCGCAGTACGCCCGCACATCGCTCGTGAACGTCCTGGAGGGTGCGCGGCGGATAGACGGCTATGAATACGACTGGCGGCTCAACGTGCTGGGCGAGGCGGACACGGGGGAATTACGGTGACGGGCGAGGACATGGCGGCCGGCGGCGATGGTTATCTGACCACCGAGGAGATACTCGCATGGGCTCCGGACCGGGAGTTCCCCGAGGCCGGACGTCTTGCGGAGCCATTGATCGAGCGCCTGAAACAGACGGGCTTGTGGAACGAACGGCAGGTCGCCGGAAGGCGATGGACCATGGGGTGCGTGGCGCTGGAGATTACGCAGCGCTGCAATTTGGACTGCACGCTTTGCTATCTGTCGGAAAACGCGGAGGCGGTGAAGGACATCCCGCTCGAGGAGCTCTTCCGCCGCATTGACGCCATTTATCGCCACTACGGCCCCGACACCGACGTTCAGGTTACCGGCGGAGATCCGACGCTGAGGCACCCGAACGAGCTCGTCCGCATCGTCAAGCGGATCGGAGAGCTTGGCATGCGCCCATCGCTGTTCACGAACGGCATCAAAGCCAGCCGCGAGCTGCTCGCTACGCTCGGCGAGAACGGCCTCGTGGACGTTGCCTTTCACGTCGATATGACGCAACAACGCCGAGGTTTCCGATCGGAGGCAGAGCTGAACGCGGTACGGCTGGAGTACATCGAAAGGGTTCGTGGACTGCCGCTCGCCGTCTTCTTCAACACGACGGTCTTCGACGGGAACTTCACCGACATACCCGACGTCGTTCGCTTCTTCCGGAAGCACGCGGACGTGGTAAGCCTGGCGTCCTTCCAACTTCAGGCTGATACGGGCCGCGGCGTGCTTCGCGGGCGGACGACCGCCATAGATCCGGAAACGGTTGCCGCGCAGATAAGCGCCGGCGCCGGCACGCCGGTCTCTTTCGACGTTCCGCTCGTCGGACATCCCGCGTGCAACAGATACGGGATTTGCCTCGAGGCGAATGGCAATTTGTACGACCTGTTCGACGACGAAGAATACGCTCTGGCCGTTCTGGAACGGACGGCGGGGTTGTCATTCGACAGGCAGAATCGGCTGAGAGCGGTCGCGATGTTGTGCAGGGCCGCGGCAGCGAACCCCGACTACTGGTGGAAGACGATCAGATTCCTAGCCCGCAAGGCGTGGCGGATGAAAAGCGATGTGGTCCGGGCACGGGGCCGCGTGAACAAGCTGTCGTTTTTCATTCACAACTTCATGGATGCATCTCGGCTCGAGCGTGATCGATGCAAGTCTTGTGTCTTCATGGTCGCCTCGGCGGACGGTCCGATTTCGATGTGCGTGCATAACGCGAAGCGAGACCAGTTGATCCTGAAGCCATTCCTGATCCCAGCCGAGCCGGGCCCGAAGACATGGGATCCGATGACCGGGGAAACCCTCGAGCCTTCGGCGGACCGGAGCTTCGACCCGGCAAGTATCGATCCCACACAGCATCCATTGCGGCGACTGAAGGGACGCGCGCGACAGTTGGCATTGGCGCAAAGACGCAGCAAGGCGGCACGCGCGCAAGGCGAGGCTGTGTAGCCTGAAGCTGTCCAATAGGAATTCTTGTCTACCTATAGGGAAGATTTGACGGGCGATGTGTGTTCCGCGTGGGGTCGCTCGCCGGTTAACGATTTTGCAACCGCGATCTGATCAATGTGGCCCGGTCATTCGTGTGATGCTTCCGTCGGGTATGTTGCGGTTTTTCAGAACCAGCCGATGTCATCATCGGCGACATTCTCGGAGACGGTATGCTTGCCAAGCTGCTGAATTTCGTGTCCGGCGAGATCGCCATCGATCTTGGGACGGCCAATACCCTGGTCTATGTGAACGGCCGTGGCATCGTCGTCAATGAACCGTCCGTCATTGCGGTAAGCGAGGAAGGTGGGCGACGACGGATCGTCGCCGTCGGCTTGGACGCGCATCGGATGGTCGGTCGCACGCCAGGCAAGATCCGCGCCGTCCGGCCGATGCATGATGGG
>JBHICL010000236.1:0-5353 GCA_046759605.1 Alphaproteobacteria bacterium
GCCGACTTCGGCAAGGGCAGCCCGGCGAACCCCATGAGCTATGACGAAGTGGCCGACAAGTTCTTAGAATGCGCCGAGTACGCCCGCTTTGCGAAAGACAAGGCGGAAAGGGTGGTGGATATGGTGCGCGCGCTCGAGGCGTTGGACGACGTGCGCGAATTGACGGCATTGCTCGCAAGTTAGGGATGCGGCGGGCGGCAGCCCTCTTAGGTCCACGCCGCTCGATGGCGTTTGTTGTGCGTGTCCTCTTGCGCCAGGCCGGGTCTTTGAAAGCGAAGCAGGCGAGCAGTTCGTCAAGGTCGCCGCGCAGGCAGGCGACGGCCTTTGGATAGGGTTCCCGCCAGCGTCGTCTCACTGAGGCGCGTCCCCGGCGGGGTAATAAAACAGGCAGATGCGCTCGCGGATGGCGCCGCGTGGATGGTCTGGAACCGGAGCCGCGGGCTGTTGCGCGGTCGTTTCGCTCCCCGCGCTTCTTTACTCATGGCGCGATCGTGCCGCCTTAGGCCTCGAGTACGGCCTTCAGAAACTCGCGCGTGCGCGGGTTATTTGGCTCTGAGAAGATCTGGCTCGGCGGTCCCTGTTCGGCGATCCGGCCTTCATAGAAGAAACACACCCGGTCGGCGACTTCCCGGGCGAAGCCCATCTCGTGGGTCACGATCAGCATGGTCTGCTCGTGCTCCTTGGCCAACCCTCTGAGCACGTTGAGCACTTCGCCGACGAGCTCGGGGTCGAGTGCCGATGTTACCTCGTCGAAAAGCATGACCTTGGGCCGCATGGCAAGCGCCCGAGCGATGGCGACACGCTGCTGCTGGCCGCCGGAAAGGCGTGCGGGATGCTGTTGCAGCTTGTCCGCGAGGCCGACCATCTGCAGAAGCTCCTCGGCCCTCTCCTTCGCCTCCTTCTTGCTCAAGCCGAGCACCTGCACCGGGGCTTCCATGCAGTTCTCAAGCGCGGTCATGTGGGGAAACAGGTTGAAGTGCTGGAACACCATGCCGATCTTCGAGCGCATGCGCTGCAGATGGGCGTTGCTGGCCCGGACCAGGTTGCCTCCCTGGGCCATGTGGGTCAGCGCCTCTCCGTCCACATAGATCACGCCCTCGTCGATGCGCTCCAGAGTCATCAACATGCGCAGGACGGTCGTTTTGCCCGAGCCCGACGGCCCGATGATGGCCACCTTCTCGTTGGGGGCGACGTCCAGGTCCAGTGAGTCGAGGACGGTCAGCGCCCCGTAACGTTTTGTGACGTTCGAGAAGCGCACGATGGGCGCATCGTCTCTCTCGAGACGCAGCGGATAATCGCGGTCACTCATGAGCCGGCCTCGCCATGGTGGGGTTCGGATCGTGGTTCATCGCGTCAACGCGAGCGCCTTGCGAACCCAAGTCTCGAACCGCCTGAGCGAGAAAGCGGTCGGCAGCGAGATCACGAGGAATATGACCCCGACGAGCGTATAGGGCTCGAGGAAGCGATAGGTCTCGGACCCCACCGCGTTCGCCTGGTGCATGAGCTCGGCAACGCCGATGACCGACAGCATGGGCGTGTCCTTGAAGATACCGATCAGATAGTTTCCCATGCCGGCGAGACTGGTCGGAAGCGCCTGCGGAATGATGATCCTGGAGTAGGTGCGCCGAATGCCGAGATTGAGAGCCTTGCACGCTTCCCATTGCCCCCTGGGGACACTCTCCAGACCGGCGCGGTACACCTCGGACAGATAGGCGGCGTAGTGAAGACCGATGGCGATCATGCCGGCTGTCCACGGCGCCAACCGGACGCCGAACTGCGGGAGGACGAAGAAAACGAAAAAGATCTGCAGGACGAGGGGCGTCGAGCGGATGAACTCTACCATCTCCCGGACGATCATCGTCAGGGGCCTGTACGGGGTCCGCTGCGCCAGGGCGAGGACAAGGCCGATGACCAGGGCGATGGAATAGCCGATCCCCGACGCGGCGAGCGTATTCAAGGTCGCCCACCCTAACCGGGGCAAAATCTCGAAAGTGAAATCCCATCGCCAGTCAAACATGGCGCGCCCTTATGCCAGCCCCAGCTTGCGGGACATGAACCTTTCGAACCAACGCATGCCCGGCGTGATGATCAGCCGGGACATGACGTAATAGATGATGAGCGCCGATCCGAAGGCCTCCGCCGACTGGAAGGTCGCGCCGTTGATCTGCTTGGCTTGGAACATCAGGTCGGCGACGGAAATGAGCGCCACAAGCGCCGTTCCCTTCAACAGCTCGATCAGCAGATTGCCCCAGGGCGGCAGCATGTTGATCAGCGCCTGTGGAAAGATGATTCGCGTCATGCGCTTGTACGGCGACATGTTCAGCGCCAGCGCCGCCTCGTACTGGCCCTGGGGCACGGACAGGATGGCGCCGCGCACGAGTTCCGCTCCATAGCCGCCGATGTTCATGCCGACGGCGACGAATCCGGCCGTGAACTTCTCGAGCGTAATCCCGAAAAGGGGGAGAACGAAGAATATCCAATAGAGCTGGACCAACAGGGACGTGCCGCGAAAAATCTCGATGTAGACCGTCGCTGTCCACCGAACCGCCGCCCAATCGGACAGCCGCATGAGCCCCATGACGACGGCGATGAGGATCGCTAGAACCGCCGCCAAAACGGACTGCTGTGAGGTGACGATCGCGCCGTCAATCAGGCGCGACCCATGTACCCCCAGGAACTCGATATAGTGCTGCACCGAGGATCGCCAGAAACGGAGCCGAAACGCCGGGTCGGCGCCACCAAGGGCCCGCTTTATTCAGGTCTTCCGGGAGGAAGGATGGGGACATGGTTCGCTGTTGCCCATCCTTCCCCCGGACCGGTCTGACACTCAAAACGCGCCTACCGATTGGCGCAGGCGTACTCGGTCGTCGCGTCACCCGGAAGCTGGGACTTGGTGTACCCGTACCCAGTGACCGCCTTCATCATCGCGTCGGAGCCGAGGTAATCGGCGAGCGCCTTGTTGAACGCGGCCAGGAAGTCCGTATCGGCCTTGCGGAACGCGATGCCGACCCAGTTCAGCGTCCACTTGGGCAGCTTCGAGGGATCGGTGACCTCGACGGCACCGCCGCTCTTCTTGGCCAGGTTCTGCGCCGTGAAGAAGGTCACGCCACCGGCGTCGGCGCGGCCCGAGCGCACGGCGGCCAGGATTTCGGTCGGTCCCGGCACCTCCATGATACTTGTCGCGAGGATGCCTTGCTTCTTGGCGACCTCGACGATGTTGTACCCGGCGCCCGTCACCAGGACGGCCCCCGCGTTCTTGATGTCTTGATAGGTCTGCAGCCCCTTAGGGTTGCCCTTCTGGACGATAAACGCGTCGCCGAAAACCCCGATGGGATCGGAGAAATTCACGTTCTCGCAGCGGCTATTCAGAATGTACATGCCGCCGGTAATGACGTCGAAGCGGTTGGCATTGAGACCGGGAATCAACCCGCCCCACTCGGTCACGACCGGTTCGATGTTGGTGATGCCCATCTTGTTGAGGATGCCGATCGCAATCGCGTTCACGAACCCCTTCGGCGCATTGTTCTCGCCCGGATAGGCCCACGGAACCTCATTGGCAAAGCCGATTCTGATCGCTTCCCCGCTCTTCGCCTTCTCCAGGAGGGGAGCCGCCGTCGCGTTCACGGACGACAAACCGAGAATCACCCCCACCGCCAGCGCGACGGCGGTTGTCGCGGTCCCGAACGCGGCGGTGCAAACCGAATTTCCGAGACGTTTCATGACTGTCCTCCTTTTCCTCTCTATTCAGCTTCGGTTGTGCGCGGTGACGTGCGGCATCCTGCCGACGCGTGCGCACTAGAATGAGTTGGTCGCGGTAATGAAGTCGAAATGGTCGACGAACTCGAGTATGTTTTGGTCGCGGTAGGTCTCCGCCATTTCGGCGAGGCCGGCCTCGAGCTCATCGTCCTCGAAGCTCGACAGCAGCGACATGTAGCGGCCCCGCACCATGGCGAAATACTTCTCCTTGGGCAACGCGTGGAGATAGCGAACCGTATCGGTGCGGACGGCGAAACCGGCCTCGTCGAGCAGGCGCACCAGTTCCTTGGGATCGGCGTGCCAGGTGCGCGAGCGCTCGAGCGCCTTCTCGAACAACGGGTAATCGATTTCGGGCGGAATATGGACGAGAAGCAGGACGCCGCCGGGCGCGAGACGCTCATGGAGATTGCGGAACAGCCGCGCCTTGTCGTCGACGTGGTGGATCGTTTCCTTGATGACGATCTTGTCGTAGCTCCCCGGCTGCTTGGAGAAGGCCAGCGCGTCGGCGCACACGCAGCGGAGACGGGGGTGTTTCGGCGCCTTGTCGAGCATCTCCTGACACGGGTCGATCAGCAGCACCGGCTGGCGCAGGGGGACTTGGTCGAGAATCTCGCGGGAGTAAATGCCGGTGCCGCCGCCGAGGTCGACGAGGACGTCGTCCTCCTCTAGGCGGAGGCGCTCCACCATCTTCGCGCTCAGGCAGTGCACGAACTCTGGCGAGTAGAAGAGGAAGTCGTCGTAGCTGCCGGACAGGCGCAGATAGTGCTTGGCTGTGATACAGTCCTCGATGGGAACAAGATTGTCTCTGCTCACTGATCCTCCCTGACCATTCGTGGGGCACTTGCCGTGCCGGGTGCAAGTTGATCTGTTTGGTCTTCGTTCGGCAAGCCTAGCAAACCGGCCGACCCCAAATGTAAGGGGCTTGCGGCGGGCCGCTCTCGGTGGACAACTAGCAGATGGGGTCTCAGGCGGCTGGGTCGGATTCTTCCGGGCCAAGCTCGTCCGAGCCGAGGTCGACGACCGTCGGCATCGGCTGGGGCTCATGGCGCCGGAACTTGGTCCGCTCCTCGTCCGCCCAGCCGGCCACCTTTACAACGGTCCCTACCTGGCTTTCCCCTTCGGCGGCAGGGGTCGTCTCCACGATGTGGAGGCCGTCCAGGTTCACGAAGAACGTGTGGTCCCCGAATGCCTCCTCGAGCGGGGGAGCAGCCGCATGGTGCTCGGGAATAGCCTGCGCGTCGAACTGATTCTGGACCTTCTGGATTTGCGCTCCGGTCAGCTTCATCGTGTACCTCCTGAATTTTCGCCCAGCAACCTGAGCTGTGGACGGCCCAAAAAACGAAACCCTGCACGATGCTTTACTGCTCGCTGCAGGGCTTGCATAACTATTTGCCCAACGTTTGACCCACGCTAAACGCTTTGCCGGTACGCTGTCAACCCCACGGTGGAACATCACGGGTTGGGCGAAGGTTTGGGCGAGTTCGCCATTCCGGCAGGGGCCCAAGACGATCTCGCAGAGGACGAATTGCCATGGGACGCGAAAGGCGCAAAGGACGCCCCGCGAGCAGATTCGTTTGGAGCAGATGCGGTCCGTGTC
>JBHICL010000237.1:0-5347 GCA_046759605.1 Alphaproteobacteria bacterium
CCGGAACCGCAGGGGCGGGAGAGCTCGCGTGACAGCGACACTCGGGCCAAGCGAACCACTGCCGGCCGGACACCGTTTGGGCGAGTTCGAGATCAGCGGGACGCTCGGTCGCGGCCTGCACGGGACGATCTATGCCGCTCGGGACACCGCACTCGGACGCAAGGTCGCCCTGAAACTGGGGCCGGGAGGCGCCGACCGGTGGGGAGGCGATGCCTACGGCCGCCTCAAGCGAGAGGCGTCCCTTCTGTCACGCTTTCGCCACGAGGGGATTCCAAGGGTGCTGCGCTTCGTCACCGTCGATGGGCATGACTGCCTGGTCATGGAGTACGAGGAAGGCACACCCCTCGAGGAGGTGTTGTCCGGCGGCGAGGGCACCATCGCCGAGGCGGACCTGGTGGCCATCGTTTCGTCGGTGCTGGACGCGCTCGGTCCGATCCACGAGGCCGGATACCTGCACCGCGACGTGAAGCCGGCAAACATTCTCATCCGTACCGACGGCTCACCAATGCTCATGGACCTTGGCGCCGCCTCCCCCGTCGGGCAACCCGAGGAGACGACCGAGCTTACCCCCGGTTACGCCGCGCCGGAGCAGTTCGTGAGCGGCGGCCATGAAGGCCCCTGGACCGACCTCTATGGGCTCGCCGCGGTCGCTTACCGGATGATCGGCGGCCGCGTGCCGGACGTCCGCGAGCGGAGCCGGGCCGACACTCTGGTGCCGGCCGTCACCCTCGGCGCGGGCAGCTACCCCAAGGCTGTTCTGCGGGCGATCGACCAGGCTCTTCAGCTCGATCCCGCGGCAAGGCCGCAATCGGCGAGGGAATGGCGGGAAGCCTTGACAGGGCACGCCGGTGGGGACATGGGGCGGGTTTCGGAAGGATACTCGGCGCCGGTCCGCGCGGAATCTAGCTCCGAGGACGACTATCCTCCAACCGTACGCATCAAACGGTTGCCTGCGCTCGCGCCAGGGTCTCCGTCGAGCGACCAGCCGGCCGCTTCCAAGCCGGCAACCCAACACACGCTTGCACGCCGCATCGCGGCCGGCGGGTTGGTGGTCGTGCTCGCTTTCGCCATCCTGATCGCCGCAATGCTTTGGGACCAGGTATCTTTCTGGCAGGTCAAGGATCAATGGATCGTGGACGCGTCAGGTCTCGGAGACACCATCTCGATCGCCGACGCCATGGAGCGCGCGCCCGCGGGCGCCCGGATCGTGATCCGGCCGGGGCTGTACCACGAGCGCCTGGTCATGGACCGCGAGCTCCACCTCGTCGCCGCCGATGACAGCGCGGCTGAGGTGGTGGTCGCGACCCCCAGCGGCACCTGCCTGCGGGCAACATCGAAGGCGGGTTCGGTCCGCGGCCTGAGCTTCCGGCTCGATGGGGCCGGATTGGCGGGATTCGACGACGCGCCGTGCCTGGACCTGGTCGCCAGCAACATTCTCGTCGAGAACAACGTCATCCGAAACCGCCCCGGCGTTGCGGTGCTGGTGAGGGAGGGGGCCGACCCGACGGTGCGACGCAACGTGATCGCGGACACGGGCGGGGTCGGAATCGTGGTCGAGACGGGCGCCCGTGGGACGATCTCCGAAAACGAGATCAAGCGCAGCGCCGAGTCCGGCATCAAAGTGCATGGCGGAGCGGCCCCGACGATCGAACAGAACCGGATCGAATCGAGCGGACAGGCCGGCATCCTGTATGACAGCGGCGGTGGCGGCATTCTCCGCGACAACGAGATCGTGGCGAGCGCCGCCTCCGGTGTGGAGGTTCGGGGCGGCGCCGATCCCGAGGTCTCCGGCAACCGCATCGTCGAAGGCGATCAGGCGGGCATCTACGTCTACGAGGGCGGGCGCGGCACCTTCATCGCCAACGTCGTTTCCAGGAACGGATACTCCGGCGTTATCGTGGATGGCGGCGCCGATCCGACCCTTGACGAGAACCGGATCGCCGAGAACGGCGAGCACGGCATTTTCGTGCTGGACGGCGGCAAGGGCACTTTCCGCCGCAATGCGGTGGAGGGGAACCAGGGACACGGTATCGCGATCAGCGAACGCGCCGCCTCCACGCTCGATGCGAACGAGCTGCTCGACAACCGCGAGCCGCAAACGCTCACCGGGCAGATGACCGAACCCTGATAGTTCACGAGCCAAAGGAGAAGTCGAGCTGAAGACCTACATCATCGGGCACAGTCAGGACGCGGACATCATCATACCGGACCTCTCTGTCGCCGACCGCCACGCGGAGCTCGTCGTGACCGACGACCGGCGTTACCACCTGACCGACTGCGGCAGCGGCCGTGGAACGTGGCTGCGCGTGGAGAGCGCCGGCAGCGAAAGCTGGGCCGAGGTGCGGCAGGCCTTCGTCGCCTCGGACGAGCCGCTGCGCATCGGCGAGCACAGATGCACCGTCAACAGTCTGCTGGAGAGACGGGCCACCCCGGGGCACGGCGCGGCTTCCGCGGAAAACGGGGCAATCCCTTCGGTCAGCTTGCCCCACGGCCGCGTCGAGCGTGATCCTGTGACCGGCGAGATCATACGGAAGAGGCCCTGAGCATGGCGGAATCCGCTCTCGAGCAACAGGCATCGCAAATCACGCCGCGCCCCCGGCGGGTCTTCTCACATCCGGCGATCCTGCTCGCCTGCATCGGCCTGTCCCTCGTGGTGATCTATGCGATCGACGTCCTGGCGCCCGAGGTGGTGTCGGTGCTTCTCATCGACAGCCAGCGCCCCACCTATCCGCTAACGGTGCAGAACGTCATGTGGATCGTGTTCCTCGTGGGCCTGGGCGAGCTCTACGTCCGGGCGCGCGACGCCCGCTCGGAGGAGGCGGAGCTCCGCGCCGGCTATCTTCCCGAGGACGATCGCACCATGCTGCAGGCGCCGGAGCTCAGGCACATCGCGGCCATGGCGCGCAAGGCCATCACGGCGGATGGCCGTGGCGCCGGCCGCTATCTGCCGCGGCTCATTCAGCGCGTCGTCCTGCAGTTCCAGGCAAGCCGATCGGTCGAGCAGGCGCACACCCTTCTCAACTCGAGCATGGAGCTGTTTCTCCACGAGATCGACCTGCGCTACAGCATGATTCGCTACGTCGTCTGGGTGATCCCGACCCTCGGCTTCATCGGCACGGTCATCGGCATCTCCCTCGCGCTCGCCTTCGCCGGCGGAGTCGACCTGCAGGACCCGAGCCTTCTCGCCGAGCTCACGAAGCGCCTCGCCGTGGCGTTCAACACGACCCTGCTCGCCCTCGTGATGGCGGCGATTCTCGTGCTGGTGCAACACATGGTGCAGGCGCGCGAGGAGGGCGTGCTGAACAAGGCGGGACAGTATTGTCTCGATAATCTCATCAACCGGCTGTACGAGCGATGATCCACCGGCCGCCACGCTCTCTCGAGGTCCTGAGCATCTCCGCGCTGGATCTGTTCGCGTCCGCGCTGGGCGTGTTCGTGCTGATCGCCGTCATCCTGTTCCCGTTCTACCTGAAGGAGCCGTCGATTGAGGCGGACCTGGAGGGCGCCCGGGCCGAGCTCGAGGCGTCCGGGGCTGCGCTCACCCGGGCGCGACAGCTCGCGTCGGAGGCGGCAGAGGAGCGCGAGGCGGCGGAGGCGGCCCTCGAAAGCGCGGTGACGGCGCTTGCGGCCGCCGTGGAGACTGAGCGCCAGTGGACCGATGCCCAGCGCGAGGCCCGCGGCCGGGCCGACGAGGTGGAAGCGCACAAGAGCTCGATCGAGGAACGTCTGGCAAATATTCACGTCGAGGATCTCGACCTCGTCTTCGTGATGGATACGACGGGAAGCATGGGCGAGGAGATCCGCGACGTTCAGGCGAACCTTCTGGGCATCGTCCGCGTGCTGCAGCGGCTTTCGCCGAGCCTCCGGGTCGGCTTCGTGGCTTTCAAGGACCGCGGCTACGAGTACGTAACCTCCACCTACCCCCTCCAGGGCATGAACACAGGGAGCCTCAAGGACGCCCAGGCCTTCGTGAACCGGCTCGGGGCGTCGGGTGGCGGCGACTATCCGGAGGCCGTCACGCAGGCCCTGCATGTCGCCGTGAACATGCCCTGGCGGGAGGACGCCAAGGGGCGGATCGTCGTCGTCGGCGACGCGCCCGCACACGTCCAAAATTGGGGTCGTGCGTTCAATCTGGCCGCCGCTTTCCAGCTGTCCCTGGACAGCCCGGCCGTGGAGCGCCGGGTCTCGGCGGTGTTCTCCGGCACTCGGGACAGGGGCGCCGATTTTTACGAGAGACTTGCCCAGGCGGGCGGTGGTGACTTCGTCCGTCATAGGGGGCGCATGATGGAGAGCGTACTTCTGTCTGTGTTGACGGTGCCGGAGTAGGCCGATGTGGAGGCGGCGACATCGCGGGGCGACCGGCCACGACACCGAAGGCGGCGATGGTTTCACGGGCCCCGTGCGGGGCTGGCGACTCGACGGCGCCGATCTCGACGGCAACCGGGTCAGCCTGTTCCTGAGCGAGGAAACGCTGTGGCAGATCCATCCAGGTCTCACGATCGGGCGCCACCCGATGCTGTGCGACCTCGTGCTCGAGGAAGGGACGGTCTCCCGCCGTCACTTCCGCGTCTCGCGACAGGGCGAGGAGCTGCTGGTCGAGGACCTGAACTCGCTCAACGGGACCTACCTCGACGGCGCGCGGCTCGAGCCCTTCGAACCGATCCGGTTCGCCGCCGGGCAGACCCTTGTCGTCGGGCACCTGTCACTCTCCTTGTCGCGCGCATGAGGATGCAGCGATGAAGCGCCGGCAACGCGGCCTTGCCATCTTCAACCTCTCCGCCCTCGACGTCCTGGCGATGGCGACGGGCACGTTCGTGCTCATCGTCGTCATCCTCATGCCTTTCTACCGCAAGTCATTCGACGCGCATGCCGAGATCGAGGACGTGCGCGTCGCGTCCGCCGAGCTCGAGGCGCAGGTGGAAAGCATCCGGAACGCCGCGGCGGCCGATCAGCGCGCCGCGTCCAGTGCGCGGGCCGAAGCGTCGGAGATAACCGAGCAGGCATCCAGCGCGCTGGCGGCGGCGGCGAGCCTGCGCGACGAAACCGAGGCCTTGAGCGACCGCGCTGGCGAAGCGGAACGGCTCGTGGCCAGCCTGGAATCCCAGGCCGAGCAGCGCGTCATCGAGGAGTTGGATCTGGTCTTCGTGGTCGACACTACAGCGAGCATGGCCAACGTCCTTCGCGACATGGCTCTTTCCATGGCCGGGATCGTACGTGTGCTGGAGCGGCTGGTGCCGTCGCTCCGTGTGGGTTTCGTCGCATACCGTGACCACGACTTCCGCGACTGGGTGGTGCGTTCCCTGCCGCTTACGCCCACCGACAGCGGGCTTGCCGTCATCCTGGACTT
>JBHICL010000238.1:0-5341 GCA_046759605.1 Alphaproteobacteria bacterium
CGCCGAACTGAGGGTTCTGGGCGCTGAAGTGGAAGTCGAGGAAGTTCGTCACGTGGGGATAGTCCGCGCCCCATCCCAGCAGATAGAACCCGTCCAGCCTGCCGTTCGTGGATTCGTCGATGAACTCTCCGGACTCCATGACCACGACTTCGACCTCGATGCCGAGGTTCTCACGCAGCTGGGTCTGGAACTCGACC
Source organism: Alphaproteobacteria bacterium (assembly GCA_046759605.1). GTDB lineage: Bacteria > Pseudomonadota > Alphaproteobacteria > UBA6615 > UBA6615 > JBHICL01. Next base: position 198 of record JBHICL010000238.1, read on the forward strand.
GCCACGAGCGCCGGCTCCGGCAGATAGGGGCGGAACACGTCGCGATAGAAGATCTTGGAGCTGAAGCCATCGGGGAACCCGGCGTCGGCAAGGATCTGCCGCGCCTGCTCCGGGTCGAAGTCGTACCAGGCCTCGCCCTCGCAGCCGTTCTCTATGGAGCACGGCGTGAAGTGGGACGCGACCTCGGATCCTGCGGCATAGAAGTTGTCGACGATTCTTTGCCGGTCGATCCCCAGCGCGATCGCCCTGCGCACGTCGGGGTTGTCGAAGGGCGCAAAAAAGTTCGTCATCGCCAGGTAGAGCACATTGGGGCTAGGGATCGGAATGAACTGCAGGTCAGGATTGTTCTGCACGGACTCGTAGTCGTCCGGGGCCAGGTATCTGATGTGATCCACAGTCCCCGCACGGAGCTCCACCAGTCGACCGGCGCCGCTGTCCGACCATCTGTAGACCAGCGTCTCGTACGCGGGCTTCTCGCCCCAATAGTCCTCGAAGCGCTTGAAAATGATGCTGTCGCCCCGGGACCATTTCTCGAGCTTCCACGGTCCGGTGCCGACTGGACTTTCCAGGATGGCCCCACCGCCACCGGTTGCCGCGAGGTGCTCCTCGGGCTGGATCCCGAACGGTGTGAACGCAGCCTTTGCCAGGAACGCCGGATCGGACTTACATAGCGTAAAGGTGACGGTCAACTCATCGGTGGCCTCGATCGACTTGATCTTGCCGCCATACTCGCAGTCCGGCGCCGACACACTCTTGCCCGTGAACGCGCTGGCTTGCCCCGCCAGTGACAGGGCTGCCAGCACCGCCACTGCAGAACCCAACCATTTCAGCTTGTTCATGAGGCTCTTCCTCCTCCCTAACTTCTGGTTTAGCACACGGCCGGAGCAGCGATCCCGGCCGTCGTGACCTCTCTAGTCCATAGCCCATATTGGACACGACGGCCATGTCGCTCAAGCCTTTTACCAGAAACATCCTTGGCCGGATTGTCCACGCCCGGCCCCCGCGCGTCAAAAAAACCGTGTCGCCGATGCCCCTTGACCGCCCCACGCCGGCGGTGCCTACGATACGCGCAACATGATTGCCTTCGTCCTTCGCCGCCTGTTCCAAGCCGTTATCGTCATGTTGGTGGTCTCGCTGATCGCCTTCGTGATGTTCAAGTTCGTGGGCGATCCCATCGCGCAGATGGTGGGACAGGACACCTCCATCGAGGACCGCGAGGCGCTGCGGGACCGGCTCGGTCTCGACGACCCGATTCTGGTTCAGTTCGCCCGTTACGTCGGGGACGTCGCCCAGGGAGAGTTCGGTATCTCGTTCCGCACGGCCCGGCGGGTGGACGTGCTGCTTGCCGAGCGGCTGCCCGCGACCCTCGAGCTGGCGCTGGTCGCGGCGATCTACGCGCTCGTGGTGGGCATTCCGATGGGGGTCTACACCGGGCTTTACCCCAACACCTGGCTCAGCCGGTTGTTCCAGGCGATAAGCCTTGCCGGCATATCGCTGCCGACCTTCTTCATCGGGATCCTGCTGATCCTGCTGTTCGGCGTCGTGCTCGGCTGGCTGCCGACCTTCGGACGCGGTGAGACGGTCCGGATCGGCTGGTGGTCCACGGGTCTCCTCACCGCAAGCGGCCTCAAATCGATCATCATGCCCGCCTTTACCCTTGGCATGTTCCAGTTGACGCTCATCATGCGTCTGGTGCGCTCGGAGATGCTCGAGGTCCTCAGGACCGACTACATCAAGTTCGCGCGGGCGCGCGGCCTCAGCAACAGGGCGGTGCACTTCGGCCATGCGCTCAAGAACACCCTCGTCCCCGTGATCACCATCACCGGCCTCCAGCTCGGCTCGCTGATCGCCTTCGCCATCATCACGGAATCGGTATTCCAATGGCCGGGAATGGGACTCTTGTTCCTGCAGGCGATTCAGTTCGTCGACATCCCCGTCATGTCCACCTACCTGATCCTGATCGCGTTCTTCTTCGTCATCATCAACCTGACGGTGGACCTGCTCTACTACGTCGTCGATCCGCGGCTGCGCGTCGACAAGGCCATGGTCGGCGGGCACGGGTAGACGCCATGACCGACGCGGCTCAACAGCGCGACCTCACGTTCTCCCATCGCGTCGTCGACCACATGCGCCGGTTCTTCGCCGGCGACATCTGGTACAGCTTCAAGAGTTCGAAGGTCGCGGTGACCGCCGCCGTCGTCACCGCGGTGATCTTCCTCGCGGCGTTGTTCGCGCCCGTGGTGGCGCCCTCGAACCCTTACGACCTCGCCAGCCTCAATCTCCTGGACGCCTTCACGCCGCCGGCCTGGACGGCGGATGGCACGTGGCGTTTTCCGCTGGGAGCCGACGATCAGGGCCGCGACATGTTGTCGGCGATCATCTTCGGGGCGCGCATATCCCTCGCGGTCGGCTTCGCCAGCATGATCTTCGCCATGGTTCTGGGCATCTCGCTGGGGCTCATCAGCGGCTACGCCGGGGGCACGGTGGATGCCGTGATCATGCGCGTCGCCGACGTGCAGCTCAGCTTTCCGGCGATCCTGATCGCGCTGCTCATCGACGGCGTCGTACGCGGCGTTCTCCCATCGCAGTACCACAACGAAGTGGCGGTCTGGGTGCTGATCTTCGCCATCGGCATATCCAACTGGGTCCAGTTCGCGCGCACCGTGCGCGGGTCCTGCATGGTCGAGCGCAACAAGGAGTACGTTCAGGCGGCCCGGGTCATCGGCATCCATCCGGCGCTGATCATGGTCCGGCACGTGCTGCCGAACGTGATGGGGCCCGTGCTGGTCATCGCGACCATAGGGCTCGCCATCGCGGTCTTGCTGGAGGCGACGCTCAGCTTCCTCGGCGTGGGCATGCCGCCGACCCAGCCGAGCCTCGGCACCCTGGTGAACACGGGGCAGGACTTCCTTGCATCCGGCGAATGGTGGATCGCGGTGTTCCCCGGCCTCGCCCTCGCCATACTGGTTCTGGCGGTCAATCTCCTGGGTGACTGGTTGAGAGACGCCCTGAACCCGAAGCTGCGTTGAGCATGACCGCGAACGGCGCCCTTCTCGAAGTGGACCGCCTGCGCATCGAGTTTCCGACGCGGCACGGGCCGCTGGTCGCTGTCGACGACATCTCCTTCCGGATCGACCCCGGCGAGGTCCTCGGCGTCGTCGGCGAGTCCGGCGCGGGAAAGTCGCTCACGGGATCGGCGATCATCGGCCTCATCGAGCCTCCGGGTCGGATCGCCCAAGGCGAGATCCGGCTCGACGGCCGCCGGATCGACAATCTGCGCTACGAGGAAATGCGCCGCATCCGCGGCAAAGAGATCGGCGCGATCTTCCAGGACCCGCTCACCAGCCTGAACCCGCTCTACACGATCAGCCGCCAGCTGGTCGAAACCATCCAGACCCACACCGATATGGGCGCGAAGCAGGCACGCGCCCACGCGCTCGAGCTGTTGCAGGCCGTGGGCATACCGGCCGCGGACAACCGGCTCGACGCATATCCCCACGAATTCTCGGGCGGGATGCGGCAACGCGTGGTCATCGCGCTCGCGCTCGCGGTGAACCCGAAGCTGATCATCGCCGACGAGCCGACCACGGCCCTCGACGTTTCCATTCAGGCTCAGATCATCGCGCTGCTCAAGAAGCTCTGCCGCGAGTTCGGCGCCGCGGTCATGCTGGTCACCCACGACATGGGCGTGATCGCCGAAACCGCGGACCGTGTCGCGGTCATGTACGCGGGGCGGATCGTCGAGATCGGGCCGGTGGCCGAGGTCGTCAAGAATGCCAGGCACCCCTACACCCACGGTCTCATGGGCTCGATTCCGTCGGTCGGACACCATGTGGACCGTCTGATCCAGATCGACGGCGCTATGCCACGCCTGACAGAGATCCCGACCGGATGCGCGTTCAACCCGCGGTGCCCGAAGGCATTCGAGCGTTGTTGCGTGGAGCGGCCGGAGCTCAGGACCGCCGGCCGCAACGCGGTCGCGTGCTGGCTGTATTAGGCGATGAACCGATGACCTCATCCGCCATCGCCGAGACCCAGCCGATGACCGACGGCGGGCCGGTGCTGAGCGTGCGCAACCTCAAGCGCTACTTCGATGTCTCACTCCCCTGGCTCAACCGCGTTATCGAGCGGCGGTCGCGCCAGATCCTGCGGGCCGTCGACGATGTGAGCTTCTCGATAGAGCGCGGCGGGACACTGAGCCTCGTCGGCGAGTCCGGTTGCGGTAAATCGACGGTGGCGCGTTGCGTCGTCGGGCTGTACCGGCCGACCGCCGGGGCCATCGAGTTCGAAGGCACCGACCTTTCGAGGCTCCGCGCCCGGGCGGAGCTGGCGCCGCTCAGGCGGCGCATGCAGATGATCTTCCAGGACCCGTTCGCCAGCCTCAACCCGCGCTGGCGGGTCTTCGACATCATCGCCGAGCCGATCCGGGCGTTCCGGCTGCTCAGAGCCGGGAAGGAAACGCACCGGCGCGTTCACGAGCTGCTCCGTCACGTGGGACTGACGCCTGAGGACGGCGGAAAGTACCCGCACGAGTTCTCCGGCGGCCAGAGACAGCGCATATCCATCGCCCGGGCACTGGCCTCGAACCCGGAGTTCCTGGTCTGCGACGAGCCCACCTCGGCCCTCGATGTGTCGGTTCAGGCGCAGATTCTGAACCTCATGAAGGACCTGCAGCGCGAGTTCGGTCTCACCTACCTGTTCATCAGCCACGATCTCTCGGTCGTCTACCACATGTCGGACGCGGTGGGCGTGATGTATCTCGGTCGTATCGCCGAGCTGCGCGAGGCCGCCCAGTTGTTCGCCGGGCCGCTTCATCCCTATACCCGGTTGCTGCTGGAAACGATTCCCGACCTCGAGGCGATCGGCCGCCAGCGCGAGCCCCTGGCCGGAGAGGTTCCGAGTCCCATAGACCCGCCCGCGGGCTGCGCGTTCCACCCGCGTTGTCCCTTCGCCAACGAGCGCTGCGGTCGCGAGCGCCCCGAGCCGCGTCCGGTGGCCGGCGGCGTTGTCGCCTGTCACGCGGTAGAAGAAGGTCGCATCCGGGAGACGAGCAGCTGATCGGCGAGCCCGGACGCCGGGCGCCCCAGGCCCTCGGTTGTGCTGGTCGGCGTCCGTCCGCTACTCTAGCCGCAGTTTGCCGCGGT
>JBHICL010000239.1:0-5274 GCA_046759605.1 Alphaproteobacteria bacterium
GAGGTCGTGGCCGCCGGCATCAACGCGCTCAAGGCGCTCTGGCACAGGGGCGCGGTCGACGCCGACGGCAAGACGGGCGACGGCGCGGGCATCCATGTCCAAATCCCGCAGGAATTTTTCAAGGACCACATCCGCGCCACGGGCCACGAGCCGCTCGAGGGCCGCGTCGCCGTCGGCATGGTGTTCCTGCCGCGCACCGACTACGAGGCCCAGGAGCGCTGTCGGACCATCGTCGAGTCGGAGATCCTGGGATTCGGCCACACCCTCTATGGGTGGCGCCAGGTGCCGGTCAACACCGCGGTGATCGGCGAGAAGGCAATCGCGACCCGGCCCGAGATCGAGCAGGTGATGATCGCCAACAGTCGGGTCTCGGATCGGCAGTTCGAGGTCGACCTCTATGTGATCCGGCGCCGCATCGAGAAGCAGGTGGCGGCCGAGGGAATCAAGGACTTCTATATTTGCTCCCTGAGCTGCCGCTCGGTGATCTACAAGGGGCTGTTCCTTGCCGAGCAGCTCACCGCGTTCTACCCCGACCTGCTGGACGAACTGTTCGTCTCGAACTTCGCGATCTATCACCAGCGCTATTCCACCAACACTTTCCCGACCTGGTCGCTGGCGCAGCCGTTCCGCGTGATCGCCCACAACGGCGAGATCAACACCCTGCGCGGCAATCTGAACTGGATCAAGGCCCACGAGCCACGCATGGCCTCGGAGATTCTCGGCGATCGGATCCACGACGTCTTGCCGCTCATCCCCAACGGCAGCTCCGACAGCGCCGCCCTCGACGCGACGTTCGAGCTTCTGGTCCGAGGTAGCGGGCGCGACCTGCCGATGGTCAAGTCGCTGCTGATTCCCGACGCATGGGAAGGCAGGCCGTCCATGCCGGAGGCGCATCGCGCGCTCTACAGCTATTGCAGCTCGGTCATGGAGCCATGGGACGGGCCCGCGGCGATTTGCGGCTTCGGCGGCCGCTTCGCGGTCGCCGGCATGGACCGCAACGGCTTGCGGCCCCTGCGCTACACGGTGACCGGAAACGGCCTGCTGATCGTGGGCTCGGAGTCGGGCATGGTTCACATCGACGAGACGACCGTCGCGGAAAAAGGCCGTGTCGGCCCCGGCGAGACCATCGCCGTCGACCTGCGCGAGGGCCGGTTCTACAGGAACTGCGAGCTACGCGACATGATGGCGGCCGAGAAGCCGTTCAAGGCCTGGGTCAAGAACATCAGACGCCTCGACGACCTCATCGCTCCCGAGCACGAGGAGAAGGTCGAGCTGAGCCGTGGCGATCTGCGCCGGTATCAGCTCATGTACGGCTGGTCCATGGAAGAGCTGGAGCTGATTCTCCATCCCATGGTGGCCAGCGCCGGCGAGGCGGTGGGCTCCATGGGAGACGACACGCCGCTCGCCGTGCTGTCGGACAAGTACCGGGGTCTCCACCACTTCTTCCGACAGAACTTCTCTCAGGTGACGAACCCACCTATCGACAGCCTGCGCGAGACCTCGGTGATGACGCTGACCACGCGTCTGGGCAACCTCGGCAACGTCCTCGACGAGGAGCCCGGTCAGCTGAAGCTTCTACAACTGGACACGCCGGTTCTGACCAATGCCGAATTCGACGCCCTGTGCCGGCACCTCGGCGGCAGCTGCGTCGAGATCGACTGCACCTTCGACCCCTTGGGAGGCGCCAACGCGCTCAGCGACGCGCTCGGCCGGATCCGCGTCGAGGCAGAGGATGCCGTGCGCGGGGGCGCCGAGCATCTGGTGCTGTCCGACAAGCGTGCAGGCCCCGACCGGGCGGCGGTGCCCATGATCCTGGCCACCGGAGGCGTCCACACACACCTGGTGGCGCAGTCGCTCAGAACCTACGCGTCCATCAACGTCCGCTCGGGCGAGTGCATGGACGTGCATTACTTCTCGGTGCTCGTCGGTGTCGGCGCCACCACCGTGAACGCGTATCTCGCGCAGGAGGCCATCGCCGACAGACACGCCCGCGGGCTGTTCGGCGACATCGCCTTCAACGCGTGCCTCCAACGCTACAAGAGCGCGGTCAGCGCCGGTCTTCTCAAGATCATGTCCAAGATGGGCATCTCGGTCGTCAGCTCCTACCGCGGCGGCTATCACTTCGAGGCGGTGGGGCTGAGCCGCTCGCTCGTGAACGAGTTCTTCCCCGGGATGATCAGCCGTATCTCCGGCATCGGCCTCGGCGGCATCCAGTTCAAGGTGCTGCAGATGCACGAGCGCGCCTACGACGAGGACGTCATCACGCTCCCCGTCGGCGGTCTCTACCGCTACCGCCGCGGCGGCGAGGCCCACTCCTTCCAGGGCAACATGATCCACCTGCTGCAGACCGCCTGCGCGACGGACAGCTTCGGCACCTACCGAAAATATCTCCAGGAGGTGGAGAAGCAGCCGCCCATCAACATTCGCGACCTCCTGGACTTCCGGCCGGGCCGGCAGCCCATCAGCGTCGACGAGATCGAGTCGATTACCGAGATCCGCAAGCGGCTGGTGTCGCCGGGCATCTCCCTGGGCGCGCTCAGTCCCGAGGCGCACGAGACCCTGTCCATCGCCATGAACCGGATCGGCGCCAAGTCGGATTCGGGCGAAGGCGGCGAGGACCGGGCGCGCTACAAGCCCAAGAAGAACGGCGACAACGCCTCGAGCGCCATCAAGCAGGTGGCCTCGGGCCGGTTCGGCGTCACGGCCGAGTATCTCAACAACTGCCGCGAGATCGAGATCAAGATCGCCCAGGGCGCGAAGCCGGGCGAGGGCGGGCAGCTCCCCGGTTTCAAGGTGTCGGAGATGATCGCGCGGCTCAGGAACTCGACCGAGGGCGTCTCGCTCATCAGCCCGCCGCCCCACCACGACATCTACTCCATCGAGGACCTGGCGCAGCTCATCTACGACCTGAAGCAGATCAATCCGGAAGCGAAGGTCTGCGTGAAGCTGGTCGCGCGCACCGGCATCGGCACCATCGCCGCCGGCGTCGCCAAGGCGCACGCGGACGTGATCCTGATCTCGGGCCACACCGGCGGGACGGGCGCCTCGCCCCAGTCCTCCATCAAATACGCGGGCCTGCCGTGGGAGCTGGGCCTGAGCGAGGTGCACCAGGTGCTCACGCTCAACCGGCTGCGGCACCGGGTCGTGCTGCGGGTGGACGGCGGCGTCAAGACCGGGCGCGACGTGGTCATCGCCGCCATGCTGGGCGCCGAGGAGTACGGCATCGGCACCACGAGCCTTGTTGCCATGGGGTGCATCATGGTGCGTCAGTGCCACTCGAACACCTGTCCCGTCGGCGTCTGCACCCAGGACGATCGGTTGCGCGCCAAGTTTTCCGGGACGCCTGAGAAGGTGGTCAATCTGTTCACCTTCATCGCCGAGGAGGTGCGGGAAATTCTGGCCCATCTGGGCTTCCGCACCATCGACGAGGTGGTGGGCCGGTCCGACCTCCTGCACCAGGTGAGCCGTGGCAACCCCTACCTGGACGACCTCGACCTGAACCCGATCCTGGTGCGCGCCGATGCCGGCGACTACACCGCGCGCTGCGTGGTCGACCGCAACGAGGTGCCGGAGACCCTCGACGCGCAGATGATCAAGGATGCCGAGCCGCTCTTCCGGGACGGCGAGAAGATGCAGCTCGCCTATGGCATCCGTAACACCCACCGCGCCATCGGGGCCAAGATCAGCTCCTACATCACGCGGCAGTTCGGCATGGACGGGCTGCAGCCCGGGCACGTCGCCGTGCGCCTGCGCGGCTCGGCCGGACAGTCCCTCGGCGCCTTCGCGGTGAGGGGCCTCAAGCTCGAGGTCCTTGGCGATGCCAACGACTACGCAGGCAAAGGACTCTCCGGCGGCATGATCGTCGTGCGCCCGCCCACGTCCAGCCCGCTCCGCACCAACGAGAACGCCATCGTCGGGAACGTCGTGCTGTACGGCGCAACCGGGGGACAGTTCTTCGCCGCCGGGCTCGCCGGCGACCGCTTCTGCGTGCGCAACTCCGGCGCCGAGGCGGTGGTCGAGGGCTGCGGCACCAACGGCTGCGAGTACATGACCGGTGGCGTCGCGGTCATCCTCGGCCCGGTCGGCGACAACTTCGGCGCCGGCATGACCGGCGGCATGAGCTTCGTCTACGACGCGGACGGGGACTTCGAACGCCGGGTGAACCCGGACTCCATCGTCTGGCAGCGGGTCGAGACGGCGCACTGGGAGCGCGTCCTCAAGGACCTGGTCCAGGAGCACGTGCGCCAGACCCAGTCCGTCTACGCCGCCGGCATCGTCGGCAACTGGGACCGCGAGTTTCCGAAGTTCCGGCAGGTCGTGCCCAAGGACATGCTGCCGCGGCTGGCGTATCCGCTGACGGCGGAGGAAGCCGCGGAGGCGGGGGCCGCCGGCGCGGCCGAGTGAACCGCCTGCCGAGCGCCGCCGCCGCCCCCTAGGCCGGGTGGCGGGGGTGGGTTACAGTCCGCGCCATGCGCACGCTCTATCACCAGCCGCTCTGCGCGTTCGCCCGCAAGGTGCGGGTGGCGCTCGCGGAGAAACAGCTCGAGTTCGCGCTCGAGACGGAGCCCGTGTGGGAGCGGCGCGAGGCGTTTCTCGCCCTCAATCCGGCCGGCGAGGTGCCGGTGCTGGTCGAGGAGGACGGCGCGACGATCGCGGACTCGAACGCGATCTGCGAGTACCTGGACGAGCGCTATCCGGAGCCACCCCTGATCGGCGCCGACCTGGCGGAGCGGGCCGAGACCCGGCGTCTCACCGCCTGGTTCGACCTCAAGTTCCACCGCGAGGTCACCAGGAACCTGGTGGACGAGAAGATCCACAAGCGGCTCACCGGGCTCGGACAACCGGACTCGGCCATGATCCGCGCCGGCTACACCAACGTCTCCTACCACCTGGAATACGTCGGCTACCTCATCGAGCGGCGCAACTGGCTCGCCGGCCACCGGTTCTCCCTCGCCGACATCGCCGCGGCGGCCCAGCTCTCGTGCGTGGACTATCTGGGCGACGTGCCGTGGGAGGACCACCAGCCGGCCAAGGACTGGTACGCCCGGGTGAAATCGCGGCCGAGCATGCGGCCGCTTCTCGCCGACCACGTCATCGGCACGCCGCCGCCGCGCCACTACGCCGACCTGGACTTCTGACGCGGATGCGGCCCCCGCACCGCGCGATAAGTTTCACACTCGTAATAGTTGGCAAATGCAAATATACACCACTTTAAGGTTGACAAATCGTTCGATGTTCTTTATATGTCTGCGCCCCTCGACAAGTCTTTCCTAG
>JBHICL010000240.1:0-5257 GCA_046759605.1 Alphaproteobacteria bacterium
TGCGGGGAGTCTGCCGCGAACCTGTCTCTGGGATTCGCTGTTCCCCAGGGAAAATACAGGGAGATTCTGCAATTCCGGAAGCAATCCTCGGATGCCGCGCCGAGAAAAGGCACTGATTCACCGAATACTTTCAGCGAATCCTTTAGCCATCAAATAGGGATTTCTGAATATGGATCAGGGAATGTGAGTCTGTTCTATCGGTTATGCGGCTGTCGCCAACGAGTGATCGGCATGAAAGGACGCCGGTGGATGTTCGCTTGAGGCGGCCGGAAGCCTACCGAATAATCTTGATCCGTCGATCGATCGTCGCCGCGCTGAACACGAGCGCGATCAAGCCGAAAGTCACCATCTGGATATCGCGGCCGATGGCCAGCATCAGCATGCCGGCCTGAATCCACGTGATGATGAGCACACCCAGCAAGGTCCGGTGCGGCCCGCCGACACCGCCCGTGAGCGCCGTGCCGCCCGCGACGACGCTCGCGAAAAGCGGTATGGCGGTGTCAGCGCCTAGCTCCATGGAACCACCACCGAGTTGAGCCATGTAGAGTACCCCCGCGACTCCGGCGAAGAGACTGCTGAGCATGAAAACATAGATCCGCTGCCGCGCCACATTGATGCCCGACAGCCCGGCACCGACTGCATTGACGCCGATCGCATAGATGCGGCGCCCGAACGGTGTCCAGATGGCTATGAAGGTGCTAACGGCCCAAATAGCCATTCCCCAATAGAAAATCAGCGGCAAGCCGCCGACGAAGTGCGTGGCCAGCGCCCGGAAGGTGTCGTTGTCCATGATGTGAAGGAAGCCCTTGGAAAGGTAGAGCGCCGTTCCTTCAACCAACACGGAGACGCCAAGCGTTGCGACAAACGAGGGCACGTTGAACTTGGCGACCAGCACGCCGCTCAGGAAGCCAAAACTGACGCTGACCGCCAGAGCAAATGGGATCACCCACAACCCCATAACGTCGATGTAGAGAACGGAGAGGAGTGCCGACAACTTCATCAGGCTCACAACCGCAAAGTCGAACGACCCCATCATGATGACGAAAGTCAGTCCGCAGGCGGCAATGAGAAAGAAGGACATCGCGTAGACTAAGGTGATAATTCCTTGGTAGCTGAGGAAAACTGGATTCATCAGCTGGAAGCCCGCGACTATCGCGACTGCGGAGACAATCGGCAAAAGCGTCGTCGTCAGGTTCGCTTGCAACCAATAGCGGCGCATAAATGTAATGCCGTTCATTCCTTTTCCGGCCCTAAGAGACCGTAACTCCTTTCAGTCCTCTTGACCCGATGGCGATCGCCCCAAGCAATACGAGGCCCAGGAGCAGTTTCACTACTTCGGGTTGCAGAAACGTCAACACCAATCCCCGATCGAACGCAGCGAATGTGAGCGCACCGAGAATCGTTCTTTGCGGCCCTCCACTGCCGCCGACCAGCGGTGTGCCGCCCAGAACGATTGCCACGAGCGGCCAAACCACGTTGTTCAAATTCAGCTCGACTGGCGCTGCCCCACCGAGGTGCTGGAACAAGACCATCGACCCGACGCCTGTGAACAGCCCGCTAAGCGTGAAAGCCACGATCTTGTACTTATCGACGTCTATTCCAGCCAGCCGGGCTCCTTCCTCATTTGATCCAATGGCATACAGATAGGTGCCCAACTTCGTGCGACGCATGATGAAGACCGCTGCAGCAATGATCGGAATTGCCCAAAGTACGGCCGTGGGGACGTTCGGAATTAGCGACGCCGTAATGAATTCATAGCCGCGAACGGGTCTAGGGTAGCCGCCTGACAGGTTGGCGCTTAGGCCCGCGAAGATGACCAGGAGACTTAGGGTCAGGATGAAAGACGGTATCCTTGCCTTGACCTGGACCACCCCAATCAGAAACCCGGTCACCAGCCCCACGACCAAGATAACGAGAATCGCGTACATGCCTAGGATTGGCGACAGTAGCCAGACCAGAACGCCACCCAACATCCAGATCCCAATGAATGAAAGGTCCAGCGCCCCGGTGACGACCACGATCGACGGGCCGAGTGCAAACAGCGAAAGCGTTACCCACTGTCTTAGAATCGCCGAAATGTTCAGGGGCGACAGGAACCGGTCAGGATAGAAGGCCGAGAAGAATACGAGAACAGCAACGAGCGCCAAAATGACGGGATTGGCTCTCACCATCTGAACGATGGCCGAACCCAGGCGCCCAACTCGAGCCACACTCGTCATGCCGCTGTCGTCCCCCCAAGATCATCCGTTGACTCGAAAACCCGCTCAACTCTTCCGTTCTCTACCGTAATGACCTTGTCGGCCAGCGTCGCGTATTCCTTTGGATCGTCACTGACAAGGACCATGGCGATCCCGGTCTTCTTCATCTCCAAAATTGTTTCGTATATATCGGCTCTGGCCCCTACATCGATTCCTTTCGTCGGATCCTCCAGGAGAAGGATACGAGGGCTTCGTTCGAGCCACCTACCCACAGAGACTTTTTGTTTGCTGCCACCACTTAGCGCGTAGCAGTCGGTAGCGACGCCGGGGGTCCTGATCCTTAGCTGCTTCACGATCGCTTCGGCCATCCGTCTCTCGGAGAAAAAGCTAAGGATCGGCGCCGTTTTCCGGAGAACCTTTTCCAGATTGACGATGGAAATATTTTTTGTAATCGGCCAGTTAAGGAACAGCTCCTTACCCGTCTCGCCCGAGAAATACCCGATACCCTTCCGCAGCCTCACATGCGGCCGATCGTCACGCCGCAACTCCCGGCCAGCAACCGCAAGGTTGCCCCTTTCAAAGCTGAGAAGGCCGGCAAGCGTCCGGACAATCTCGCTCTTGCCTGACCCGGCCAGCCCGGTCAGTCCAAGGCACTCGCCTGCATGCAGGTCGAAGGAAATGTCGTAGTATGATCCGCGCTTGGTCAATTCCCTTGCCGCCAACACGACATCCGTGCTCGCCACCGAGCTGGCATCTCGCTTGTGAAGCTTTTCCGTGGTCGCCTTGCCGACGATCGCCGTGACTAGTTCCGACTCCGTCACTCTTCCATTGGACATGTCATAGTGCGCGACAAGCTTGCCGTCGCGCAGCACATTTACCCTGTCGCTGAATTCGATCACTTCCGGTATCAGGTGGGACACGAAGATGATCGAGGCACTCTCCTTCATGCGCTGCACATGGTCGAGCAGGCCGCGCCGTTCCTCGATACTTAGCGGCGCCGTGGGTTCGTCGAGGATGATGATGGACGCAGCATCTTTGTCTTCCTGTGCCAGTCTGACACTTAGTATGGCCCTTACGATTTCGACCATTTTTTGCGTCGGGAGCGGGAGCTCATACATGAACGTGTCAACATCACACGCAACGTGAAGCTCCTCCAATATCGCTCGCGCCTGCGCCTTCATTTTGCCAATCTGCAGGCCGGCGAGTCCGCCGAACTTGTCCTCCTGACCAAGGAACAGAAACTGATACACCTTCAAGAGGGGAACAACGCCGCCCTCTTGGTAGACGATTGCGATTCCCCTCTTTGCCGCGTCGAGGGGATTCCTTGGAAATGAGACCCTGCTTCCTCTGTAGTACAACTCACCGCGATCGGGCGCAAAAACGCCGGCCAAGATCTTCATCAGGGTGCTCTTGCCGGCTCCGTTCTCCCCCACGACTCCTACGATCTCGTTGGGGTGGACAGTGATGCTGATGTCGTCCAGCGCACGCACGCCGCCGCCGAAGGTTTTTGACCCCCCCCTCACCTCTAGAAGCGGTGCACCTCTCGCAGTCATTCGGCCCCCTTACCACCCCCACCCAGCATGATGCCGATGCCCGACAGCCGCAAGGCAAATGGCCCCGCGATAAGCGCGCGGGGCCATTCCTAGACGCATTGCAGGCGGTTCAGAGCCAGACCGGTTCCGTCTTCAATTCTGGCGGTAACTTCGTCGCGTATTCCTGCGCTTGTTCCCACGTGTCTGCCCAGCTGAAGTCGAGGAAGTGTTCATGCAGAGCGGCGATATGCGCCCTGATCGCTTCAAGGCTGCCAAATTTTTTCAGTTTCGCCGGGAAGTAAAAGTCATGCTGGCCCAGTATGGTTCCACCGCCGGCGTGACGGTCGAAGGTCAGGCCGAGCTCCCGCGTCTTCGATAGGGAGACCAGCCGGAAGTCATAGGGATACTCAGGGCGCCGTTCTTGCATCTGCCGCAAGATCAGATCCCGATTATCGCCGGTCGGACCAAGGTTGAAGTTTGGATGGAAGGTAAGGCGCGCGCCTTCGGCCAGCGCCTCAATCTCGCCCGGCCGGCCGTAACAATCTATCCGGCCCGCCTGCACCATCTCCTCCTTGGTCGGATACCATGCGCCGACGCACATGTCGTAGAGCATGGGCACCATACGCCCGGCGAAGTAAGGAATCGCAAACCCCGCTGTCACCAAGAAGTTACCGTCGAGGATCTCTCCCGCCGTCGTCAACTCCATGTCTCGGGAGGCGGTGAAGGGGCCAATGTTTAAGCCGCGGTCTTCGCAGGCACGCAGCGCACCGGTCGTCTGTGAATCGTTGGCGCCCCACAATCCCTCGTAATCGGTTCGGACCGCGAGGGACGCTTCGGCAGCCGCCCGACCCCCGTCGAAGTTCCAGTTTCCATATTGGTGCCCCAGCAACTCCATCTCCGGATAGAAGCTCCAGGCCTGGAAGACACCGAGATTGATGTAGACGGTGGAGCTTGTGGCGGCACTCTTGTGCGCCTGGTGATGTAGCAGCTTCGTCTTTCCGTTTTGCCTCATCTTTTCGAACAACAACATGAGAGGCAGAAAGGTCTGCTCGTCCGACAAAGGCGTATTATCAACGACCCATCGGGGCCCCAGATCGCCCGGGAACTGGTCACCCGTGTATCCAAAATGCGTTGCAAGGAACACGTTGTTTTCATTGCAAATCCTGGTCAGCTCCGGCATCACCGCCGGGGACGGGACATTGTAAATCAGGGCCTTGGCGCCGGCCGCGATCATGCTCTCGGTGGTCTCGATCCAGGCGGAATCGTTCTCAGCCACAGCCCCTGCGAACTCCAGATCGAGTTGCCGACATGCCTGCTCGGAAGCCTGAAAGCTCATCATCAGGTACTCCTGAGCCAAGTTCCAGGTGACGTGGCCCAGCACGAACTTCTCGCCAGGCTCGGCGTTCTTGTATTGCTGCGCGAGTGGATTTGGCTGCTGAGCCCATGCGCCAGGAGTAGCCGCTGCAGCTATGCCTATCCCGGCCAGCGCCGAGTTACGAAGCAGGTCACGACGGGAAAAACGTTTTG
>JBHICL010000241.1:0-5218 GCA_046759605.1 Alphaproteobacteria bacterium
ACGGCCGCGTTGAAGCAAGATTGAGCTCGGGAAGCGATTCATCCCATAAATGTCGGCCAAGGGGAAAGGAAAATCCCTCCATGAGGATTACCAGAGTTACGCCGCACGCCATTTCGGTGCCGTTGAAGCGGACTTTCTGGATGAGCCGGGAGCCCTACCGTACCGCTTCCGAGATCATTGTCGAAGTGACGACGGACGAGGGCATTACCGGCCATGGCCAGATTCACGGCCGTCCGATGGCGGAAATCGTCGATCTTCTCGAACAGTTCGGCGAGTTGATCACCGGCATGGATGCCCTTTCACACCTTGCGGTTTGGCACAAGCTGTTCGACACCACGACCAGCCGCGCCCGCGCGACGATGGATCGGGACATGGGCCAGCCCCACTTCGGCGCCGGCAAGAATCCTCAAATCCTGGCTGCGATTGCGGGCATCGACATTGCGCTCTGGGATATCAAGGGAAAGGCCTTGGGCCTTCCCGTCTGGAAGCTGCTTGGCGGCGAGAACAGGCCGGTGTTCTGTTACGGCAGCGGCGGCTATTACGAGGAGGGCGAATCGCCGCTGAAGGTGGTGGACGAGATGGCCGGCTACGTCGAACTCGGGTACCGCGCCGTTAAAATGAAGTGCGGCGGACTCGATATCGCCGGCGATGTCGAGCGCATATCAAAGGTCCGCGAGGCGATCGGCGATGCCAAGCTCATGATCGACGCCACCTCCGCCTACACGCTGGAGGAGGCGACCGACGCCATCCGCGCCTTCGCAGAGCACGGCATCTTCTGGTTCGAGGAACCGTTGCACTGGTACGACGCGATACGGGGGCTCGCCCGGTTGGCGGCGCGCACGCACGTCGATCTTGCCAGTGGAGAGAGCGAATTGGAGCGCTGGAGCAGCCGGGACCTGATCGACCAGGGCGCCGTCCGCTACGTGCAGTTCGACTGCACGCGTGGCGGCGGCGTGACCGAGTTTTTGCGCATCGCGGCCTATGCCGATATGCACGGCCTGCTGGTGGCGCCGCACCATGATCCGCAGATCCATGGTCATCTCGTGATGAGTGCGCCGAACGGGTTCGGACTCGAATCCTTCCCCAACGAGGAGCGGGACCCGCTGTGGAAGGAGCTCTATGCCGACCGGCCGGAGATTACGAACGGCATGCTGAACCTGACCGACAAACCCGGTTTCGGTTTCGAGATCGACTGGAAAACGGTGGACAGGTACCGGGTCTGATCGACTCCCGGGGCCGCCGCGTTACACCGCCGCCCCGATCCGCCGGTAAATGAAGGGTGGAGGGGCCGCGTCGGACTCCGCCTCGGCCAGGGCGAGCAGCCCTGCATGGTGTGGAGAGAACTCGCACGCCGGATCGGTGTTCGCGGGCTCGCCGGTCAGGGCAAAAGCCTGACATCGGCAACCGCCCCAGTCGATTTCCCGCCTGTCGCACGAGCGACAGGGCTCGGGCATCCAGTCGGTGCCGCGGAATCGCTGGAACGCCTCGGACTCGGCCCAAATATAAGCCAGCGCACGGTCGGTCACGGTGTCGAACCGCAAACCGGGGATGCTTTCGGCGGCATGGCAGGGCAGCACCTTGCCCGCGGGCGAGATGTTCAAAAACCGTCGCCCCCAGCCGCCCATGCAGGCCTTGGGCCATCTGGCGTAATAGTCCGGCACGACATAGTCGATCACGAGCACGCCCTTGAGGCGTTCCCGCGCCGCCTCGACCGTCGCGGTCGCCGCTTCGAGTTGCGCCCGCGTCGGCAGGAAAGCCGCGCGGTTCCTGAGCGCCCAGCCGTGATACTGCACATGCGCCACCTCGAGCCGCTCGGCATCGAGCTCCACCGCCATGTCCACGATGTCCTGCAGATGAGCCAAGTTCTGGCGGTGGACCACCGCATTCACCGTCAGCGGCATTCCGGCCGCGCGGACGAGCCGGGCAACCTCGAGCTTGTTCCGGTGAGCGTCCCTGAAACCGCAAATGCGATCCGCGTTTCCCGATTCGCTGTCCTGGAAGCTCAACTGCACGTGATCCAGTCCCGCCGCGGCCAGCGCGTCGATGCGAGGTTCGTTCAGGAGGATGCCGGAGGTGATGAGGTTGGTATAGAGGCCAAGCTCGCAAGCGTGGCCGACGAGCTCTTCCAGATCCTTGCGCGCCGCCGGCTCACCGCCTGAGAAGTGAATCTGCAGCACGCCCAACTCGGCGGCTTCCTCCATCACCCGCCGCCAGGTCACGGTGTCGAGTTCGGCTCTCGCCCGCTCCAGTTCCAGGGGGTTGGAGCAATAGGGGCAGTGCAACGGACAGCGATGTGTCAGCTCCGCGAGTAAGGCCAGCGGGGGTTCGAGCACGCTCACGCCACCATCAATCCCTTATCGGCGAGATCCTGCAGCAGACTCGCCACATCCGACTCGACCTCTTCGCGCGGGGCGCCGAAACTCGCCGCGAGGTCGTCGACGATCGCCGCCACGCTTGCCTCGCCTGTACAGCGTTTCACGATTTCAAGCGCGATCTCGTCGGGAACGAGCACGCGTTCGGGGGCCAGAATGACCCAGCGATCCCGACTTTTGTCGAATCGCAGCTTGACGTGACGGGGCAACTTCGGCACCGACATCGGCTGTATCTCTACCCGGGCGCTCATGCCGCCTCGTCGGGCACGAAGGCGCCCGGAGGTATGTGGCCGGGATCGACATAAGCATGATAAAGCGCGTCGAGCTGTGCCCACAGAAGATCGCATTTGAAAATCAGGGCATCCAGCACCGCCTGCTGTTGTTCCGGCGTGCCAGCCTCCCGCTTGACGTAAGAGAGCGCGAATTTGGTGTCGCGCCGCGCCTCCGAGAGGCGCGCGGTGAAGTAGGAAAGAGTCTGCTCATTCACGAACGTATAGTTTTCGAGCATGCCGGCAATGCGCTCTGCAATGATCGTCGGTGCGAACAGCTCGGTCAAAGACGAGGCAACCGCCTCCAGAATCGAGCGCTCTCGAACGAATTGAACATACGCATCGACCGCAAACTTGGTGGCTGGCAGGACACCGCGGGTCGATTCCGCATAGGCGCGGTCCAGTCCGAGGCCATCCATCAGGGCCAGCCAGCGGGCGATGCCGCCCTCGCCCGGCGCTTCTCCGTCGTGGTCGACGATCCGCCGCCGCCATTCCCGGCGCAGTGCCGGGTCCGTCAGGCGCGAGAGCAACGCCGCGTCTTTGATGGGGATCCGGCTCTGGTAGTAATAGCGGTTCAGGGCCCACGCCTGAACCTGGCCTCGGTTCAGCTTGCCGCCATGCAGCAATTTATGGAACGGGTGATGGTTGTGGTAGCGCTCGGCCCCTATGGCGCGGAGCCTTTGCTCCAACTCTTCGGGGCTTAACCGGTCACTCACAAATGAAGCTCCATTCCGTCGTGGGCCACTTCCCAGCCGGCCGCCTCGACCTCGGCTCGCTCCGGCGAGTCTGCGAGCAGGATCGGGTTGGTGTTGTTCACATGGATGAATACCTTCCGCCGGACGCCGAGGTCGGCGAACGCGCTGATGGTTCCGTTCGGGCCGGAAACGCACATATGCCCCATCCGCTGACCGGTTTTGGCGCCGAGGCCGGCGGTGAGCATCTCGTCGTCTTTCCATAATGTGCCGTCGAAGAGAACCAGCCGCGCGCGGCGCAGCCGATCGGCAAGCTCCGTTGTCATGGCCGCACACCCTGGGATGTAATAGAAGGCACGGCCCGTTCCCCTTTCCGTCACTCGCAAACCTACCGTGTCCCCAACGTCGGTTCCAAAATTTGGCCCCGCTTCAGGGTCTTCCAAATATAGGGGCAGCTTGCCGGGAACCGCGAAAGCTTCGACCTCGATACCGCTCACCGCGCCGTCCAACGCCGTGAGCGGTTCCGACTTTTCAATCTCGAGAGTCTGGCGCCGCACGAATGCGGGATTCAGTGCATTGAAAATGCTGTTACTGCTCAGCGTCCTTTGAACCCTTTCGGTGGCATACACGACAAGCGCCTGGCTCTCGCGCAGGCTCAGCAGACCCGCCACATGGTCGACCTCTGCGTTGGTCAGGATGACACCAGCGATTGGGCTATCCCGATTCCCTTCCCGCGGATGCAGCTGAGGATTTTGGATTATCTGCTGACGCAGGTCAGGCGACGCGTTCAAAAGGAACCATCGCCCATTGCCCGAACTTACCGCGACGGACGACTGTGTCCGAGGCACAGCCGCCGTGTCCCCGGCTCGGGCGCGCCGACAGTTGACGCAATTACAGTTCCACTGCGGAAAGCCGCCGCCGGCCGCCGCACCGAGGAGGAGAATCCGCATATTGGGGCAACGCGGCGTCTCGGCCGCCGCAGCTGATTATCAGGCGCGGCCTTAAACCTGGGCGCAGGCGTAAGAGTTGATTTCCAGCCCGACCGCAATCTCGACGATCTTGGGCTTTCGCCAAACAAGAGTCACGGCTTCCTCCCTGTCTGAAATGGGTATGTCCGAAAAGCAAAAATTTTGCCTGCTCCGAACACGAAAAGCAGACTCAGCGTCACGTGTCGTTTTAGCTTGCCTGCTTTCGCACTCGAAATCAACACCCTTGACGCGGCGGTGATGTACGGATGTTTGTGTCAGGCGGGTAATCGCTGGTTTTTGGTACCCACCTGCTGAACCGCATAATCGACTGAATGTCCGCTATGGGTCATCAGCGGACACTTCGGGTGCCTGTGTCCAACGTCTGCTCTTAATGGGGTGGACGGCCCCTATCCAACGGCATCGATTGTGCCATGGTTGTGATTTCCACCAACCACGAGGAATAGGAGCCGTCCATGAACGAGGTTAGCACAATCGGACTTGATCTGGCGAAGAACGTGTTTCAGGTCCACGGCGTTAGCGATGCCGGCGCAGTCATGATCAGCCAGCGACTGAGACGCCGCCCAGGAAACCGCGCAGTGTGCCGACGCGATGCTGGACCGGGGCGACATGGGCGGATATGCGGTGTGGAAGTCCGCCATCCTTCGAATTGCCACCGCATTAGGGAAGCATTTCGCTTGCCAAGCGGCGAGCGCACGGACTGGGGACTGCCACTTGTGCTACTGTCGTCGGTAACCGGGAGGGGCCACCCCATAAGTGTCGGATTATACGGGGCTCAGGACGAAAGGTGCCGGGGCACGCCTTCCTCCTGCTTGCGGATGAAGAAACGCACGTTGCGGTTATCGGCGCCGGCCGCGGAAAGGCGCGCCCATTCCTCCTTGGCCGCGGCGTAGGTCTCG
>JBHICL010000242.1:0-5211 GCA_046759605.1 Alphaproteobacteria bacterium
GCCGGCTCGAACGGCTTCGCCGGCGCCTACAGGCTCACGCGTCACGGCATAGGCACCTCGGTGATCGCCGGCGAAGGGACGGCAATGGAGACCGGGTACGACTCCGCAGCCGCCGCCCACGCGGAGGACCTGCGCGATCCGGCGGAGATCGGCCGCCGCGCCGGCGAGCGCGCCGTGAAGCGCCTCAATCCGCGCAAGGTGGAGACGGCCCAGGTCCCGGTCGTCTATGAGTCGGACATCGCCGGGCGGCTCCTCTCCCACCTGGCCGGCGCCATATCCGGGCCGGCCGTCGCACGCGGCACGAGCTTCCTCAAGGACCGCATGGAGAGCCAGGTGTTCGCCACCGGCGTCCGCGTCATGGACGACCCGCTGCGTCCGCGCGGCCTGCGCTCCAAGCCCTTCGACGGCGAGGGCATCGCCGGGCGCAAGCGCGCCGTGATCGAGGACGGCGTGCTCAAGACCTGGCTCCTGGATCTGGCCTCGGCGCGTCAGCTCGGCCTCGAGACTACGGGGCACGCCGCCCGCGGCACTTCCTCGCCACCCTCGCCCGCGGCGACGAATTTGTATCTCGAGCCTGGAGGCGCCTCGCCGGACGAGCTCATGGCCGACATACGCGCCGGCTTCTACGTGACCACGCTCATGGGCATGGGCGTGAACCAGGTGACGGGCGACTACAGCTTCGGCGCCGCCGGCTTTTGGATCGAGGACGGCGAGATCGCCTATCCCGTCTCGGAGCTCACCATCGCCGGCAACCTCAAGGACATGTACCGGACGCTCATGCCGGCCAACGACCTCGTTTTCCGCTTCGGCGTCGACGCTCCGACGGTGCGCATCGAAGGCATGACGGTCGCCGGCATGGCCACCGCCGGCTGATCCCGCGCGCCGCCGCTGGCGCCTCGCCGGGGCCGCGTGCTATGACGGTGCGCCGGCAGAAGCGAGGGATCCCCTGGCGTTGGCATCGAACCAGAAGTTCCGTTTCGACGAGTCCACGCGTCAGCTTGTGGCGCGGTTGTGGCGCGACTGGATGCGCCGCTATCTCGGGCGGATCGTCGCCGCCGCCGCGCTGATGGGCGTCGTCGCCGCGACCACCGGAGCCTACCCGCTGATCATCGAGCGCGCGGTCGACACCATCGAGCGCAACGATACAAGGATGCTCCTCGTCCTGCCGTTCCTGATCATCGCCGTCACCTTCATCAAGGGCAGCGCCAGCTACGGCCAGGCCGTGCTGGCCCAGTCGGTGGCGTTCCGTGTCATCGCCGACATGCAGAAGGCCATGTTCGCCCATCTCATGCGCGCCGACCTCGCCACCTTCCAGCGCGACGCCACGGGCAAGCTGATCTCGCGCTTCACCAACGACGTGCGGGTGATGCGTGACGCCGTGGCCAAGTCCCTCACCGGGATCGCCCGCGACGCGCTGACCGTGCTGGTGCTGGTGGGCGCCATGTTCTGGCTCGACTGGGTGCTCGCGCTCATCGTCGTGGTCATCTTCCCGCTCAGCGCCATGCCCATCGTGCGCATCGGCCGGCGGCTCAGGCGGGCATCGGCGCACGCGCAGCAGGAGATGGGCGAGGCCACCGCGGCCCTCGACCAGGCGTTCGGTGGCGCCCGCCTCATCAAGGCATACCGTCTGGAGGAGCAGGAGCGGCGCCGCGCCAACGCGCTCTTCGACCGCCTCTACACGCTCAGCATGAAGCTCGTCAGGGGCCGCTCGCGCACCTATCCGATTCTCGAGACCCTCGGCGGCGCCGCGGTCGCGGCGGTGCTCGCCTACGGCGGCTTCCGCATCATCGGCGGCACTGGAACCCTGGGTGAGTTCACCGGCTTCCTGAGCGCCGTGATGATCGCCTACCAGCCGGTACGCGGCCTCGGCAACCTCAACGCGAGCCTTCAGGAGGGCCTGGCCGCGGTCAAACGCAGCTTCGACCTGCTCGACAGTCACCCGACCATCGTCGACCAGCCGGACGCGAAACCGCTGCGGGTGAGCGGAGGGACCATAGAGCTTCACGGCCTGAGCTTCCGCTACGACGCCGAGGCGCCGGCCCTCGACGACGTCTCCATCGTCGTCCCGGCGGGCCGGACCGTGGCCCTCGTCGGCCCCAGCGGCGCCGGCAAGTCCACGGTCCTGAACATGATCCCGCGTTTCTACGACCCCGAGGCCGGCGCGGTCACCATCGACGGCCAGGACGCGCGCGAGGTCACCCTGGCCAGTCTGCGCGACCGGATCGCGTTCGTGAGCCAGGACGTCATCCTGTTCAACGACACGGTGCGCGCCAACATCGCCTTCGGACGGCCCGACGCGGGTGAGGAGGAGATCGTCGCCGCCGCCCGGGACGCGGACGCCCACGACTTCGTCGCCCGCCTGCCCGAGGGTTACGACACGGTGCTCGGCGAGCGCGGCGTCAAGCTGAGCGGCGGCGAGAAGCAGCGGATCGCCATCGCCCGCGCCATGCTCAAGGACGCGCCGATCCTGCTGCTCGACGAGGCGACCAGCGCGCTCGACTCGGAATCCGAGCGTCAGGTGCAGCTGGCGCTGGCGCGGCTGACCCGGGGCAGGACCACTCTGGTCATCGCGCACCGCCTGTCGACGGTCATGGGCGCCGACCTGATCATCGTCATGGACCGGGGCCGGGTGGTCGAGCAGGGCACCCATGCGAGCCTGCTGGCAGCCGGTGGGCTCTACGCGCGGCTGTGCCAGCTGCAGTTCCGCAAGGACGCGGTGTTGCTCGGAGCCGTAGACGAGGGCGCCTCGCGCATCCGCGCCTGACCACGCCAAGGCCGGCCCGGCGTACCGGCCGCAGACGAGCGAGTCGCACATGCGCGCACCCGAGTTCTGGTACGACCCGCGGAAGGCCGCCACCCCGGCGCTACTGAGTCCCCTCGCCTCGCTCTACACGGCCGCCGGCACCTTTCGCCAGGCGCTGGTCCAACCGGCGCCGGCGCCGGTCCCGGTGGTCTGCGTCGGCAACCTGGTGGCCGGTGGCGCCGGCAAGACGCCGGTGGCCCTGGCGCTCGTGGAGCTGGCCCGGCCGGCCGGACTGGAGACGGCGTTCCTCACCCGAGGCCATGGCGGCCGCGCCACGGGACCCCTGTTGGTCGATCCGGAGCGCCACGACCCCCGTACGGTGGGGGACGAGCCGCTGCTGCTCGCGGCCGCCGCGGCCACATGGGTCGCGCGAGACCGGTGCGCCGGGGCCGCCGCCGCGGCCGAGGCCGGCGCGCGACTCATTATCATGGACGACGGCTTTCAGAACCCGCGCCTCGGCAAGGACGTGAGCTTGCTGGTCATCGACGGCGAAAGCGGTCTGGGCAACGGCCGGGTGATGCCGGCAGGCCCCCTGCGCGAGCCGCTGGACCGGGCCCTCACGCGCGCCGACGCCGTGGTGCTGATGGGCCGGGACCGGCATGGACTACGGAGGGCTCTCGCGCCGAGGCTGCCGGTCCTCGGGGCGCGCCTCGCGCCGACGGCGGAAGGGGAAACGCTCGCCGGCATGCGCGTGCTCGCCTTCGCGGGCATCGGCCGGCCCGCCAAGTTCTTCGAGACCCTGGCCGAGCTCGGATGCGCGGTCGTCGCCCGCCACGCCTTCCCCGATCATCACCGCTATCGCCCGGACGAGATCATGCGGCTCTGCGAGGACGCAGACGTCCTCGACGCCCTGCCGGTAACGACGGCAAAGGACCTGGTGCGCCTGCCGCCCGAGGCCCGACCCATGGTGCGCGTGCTTCCGGTAACGGCGGAGTGGGAGGACACGGACGCGGTGGTCGACCTTCTGGCGCCGGTCCTCAAACGCGCCCGCGCCCATGTTTGACAGTCGCCCGAGACTCCTCCGCTATGGCCTCGAGGGCGCCGCGGTGATCGTCGCCTACGGGTTGTTCCGGGCGCTGCCCCTGGACGCGGCCTCGAGCCTGGGCGGCTGGCTTGGACGCCACGTGGGCCCGCGCCTCGGCATGAGCCGGCTTGCGGCACACAACCTGCGTCTCATCTTCCCCGAGAAGCCGGAGCCCGAGATCCGGGAAATCGTGCGCGGCATGTGGGACAACCTTGCCCGCGTGCTCGCCGAGTATCCGCACCTCCCGGAGTTCGTGGACGGCCCGGCCAGGGACCGCATCGACCTCGTGGGCGCCGAGCACGTGGACAAGGCGCTCGCCGAAGGCCGCATGCTGCTGTTCGTCTCGGCCCACTACGGCAATTGGGAGGTGGCGCCGGCGCTGGCGCTGCACCGCGGGCTGCCGATCCACCTGGTCTACCGCTCCCCCAACAATCCGGTCGCCGACTGGCTCGTGCGCCGCATCCGGCGGCACACCGCGGTCGGGCTCCTCCGCAAGAGTCAGCTCGGGACCCGTCAGATGGTCAAGGTCGTGCGCGATGGCGGCGTTCTCGGGATCCTCGCCGACCAGAAGCTGAGCGAGGGCGTCTCGGTCCCGTTCCTCGGGCGGCCCGCGATGACCCCGACCGTTGTCGCCGACATGGCCTTGAAGTACGGCGCCCTGCCCATACCGGTGCGGGTGGAGCGCACCCACGGCAGCCGCTTTCGTGTCACCGTGCACCGGCCGCTGGAGTTCGAGAGCTCGGGCGATCGGGCCCGGGACGTCCGCGAGGCGGTCCGGCGGATGAACGACGTCATCGGCGCCTGGATCCGCGAGCGCCCGGAGCAGTGGCTTTGGCTTCATCGCCGCTGGCCCGAATCGGCGTGAGGAGGATCAGTCCTCCGGCATCGGCCCCGCCACCAGGACCGGGTCCAGGCGCACCTGGAACCAGTTGACGCGCCAGTCGAGGTGCGGGCCCGTGGAGCGGCCGGTGGAGCCCACGGTGCCGAGCCTCTGTCCCTGCTCGACCACGACGCCCGCGCTTACCTCGAGGGTGTCCAGGTGGGAGTAGATCGTGCTCACGCCATGGCCATGGTCGAGCACCACCGTGCCGCCGGTGAAGAAGAGGTCCGCCTCCGCCAGGGCCACGAAGCCCCTCGCCGCGGCGTGCACCGGCGTTCCCCGCGGCGCGGCGATGTCGACGCCCAGATGCGGCGCGCGCGGCTCGCCGTTGAGGATCCTCTGGCTGCCATAGACGCCGGTGAGGCGGCCCCGCACCGGCCACCGGAAGCCGTCGAGGAACCAGCCCTCCGCCGAGTCGCGCGCCCGCGCCGCCTGGATACGCGCCGCCTCGCGACGGATGCGGGCGAGGTCTTCCTCGCTCGGCGTCACCTTGCGCGGCGGCAG
>JBHICL010000243.1:0-5166 GCA_046759605.1 Alphaproteobacteria bacterium
GGTTTCCGTTTCTCGGCGAACGCGCGCACGCCCTCGGCGAGGTCCTCGGTGGCAAACATATCCAAATAGGCGCGACGCTCGAAACGGAGACCCGCCTCCAGCGTCATCTCGTAGGCGGCGAGCACCGCCTCCTTCGCCGCGCGGACCGCGAGGGGCGGCTTGGCGGCGATGGATTCGGCCAGGTCCAGCGCCCGGTCCAGGACGCGCTCGGGCTCGGCCACCTCGGTGACCAGACCGGCGCGGAGCGCCGCCTCGGCGTCGATGAGCTCACCGGCCAGGATCATTTTCATGGCGAGCGGCTTGCCGACGATGCGGGTGAGCCGCTGGGTGCCACCCGCGCCGGGCACGGCGCCGAGATTGACCTCCGGCTGTCCGAACCTCGCATCCGCGCCGGCGATGACGATGTCCGCGTGCATGGCGAGCTCGTTGCCGCCGCCGAGCGCATAACCATTGACCGCGGCGATGAGAGGCTTGGGAAAGCGCCGGATGCTGTCCCAGTGCTCGAAGCGTGGGTTGCGCGCGGCGCTCACGCGGTCAAGCTCTGCCATCTCCTTGATGTCCGCCCCGGCGGCAAACACCTTCGCCCCGCCGGTGAGCACGACGCAGCGAACGCCGTCATCCCGGGCGGCGTCGTCGAGGGCATGGGCGATCTCGGCCAACATCGCGGTGCGCAGGGCATTGCGGACCTGGGGCCGGTCGAGCGTGATGAGCAGGACGCCGGGCCTGGCGCCGCTGACGACGATGTCCTGGGTGGAGTCCATGGATTTGCTCGGTGCCTTCATTTCCCATGTGCGCGCAAGCCCGGGGGAGCTAGGTGCGTGGCGTGTAGTCGTTGATGGTCGCGTACGGGTCCGGCCACGGCATCGCGTAACCCTGGGCGTAGGCGGCGTGCCGGGTCCAGTAGGGGTCGTAGAGGTGCGCCCGGGCCAGCACGCACAGGTCCGCGCGTCCCGCCGCGAGGATCGAGTTCACGTCCTCGTAGGAGGAGATCGCCCCCACGGTCATCGTCGGCATGCCGACCTCGAGACGTACGCGGTCCGAGAACGGCGTCTGGAACAACCGCCCGTAACGCGGCTTCTGATCGGCCACCACCTGGCCCGCGGACACATCGACGATGTCGCAGCCGCGCCCCTTGAGCGCCGCGCTGATGTCCACGGCATCCGCGGCCGTGCTGCCGCCTTCCTTCCAGTCGGTCGCCGAGATACGGACCGAAATGGGTTTGTGCTGCGGCCACACCGCCCGCACCGCGTCGAACACCTCGAGCGGGTAACGCAGCCGGTTCTCGAGGGATCCGCCATAGACGTCCGCGCGTCGGTTCGTGAGCGGCGAAAGGAAGGTCGACAGCAGATAGCCGTGAGCGAAGTGGATCTCCAGCATGTCGAAACCCGCCTCCTCGCCCATTTCGGCGGCGCGCACGAAATCGTCGCGCACATGGTCCATATCCGCCCGGGTCATCTCCCGCGGTAGCTGATTCTCCGATGCATAGGGTATGGGTGAGGGGGCCATGATCGGCCAGTTGCCGTCCTCGAGCGGGACGTTGTGGCCCTCCCAACCCAGCCGGGTCGACGCCTTGCGGCCGGCGTGCGCCAGCTGCAGCCCGATCCTGGCATTGCTGAAGCGGTGCACGAAGTCCACCACCCGGCGCCAGGCGCCCACATGCTCGGGCTTGTACATGCCCGTGCAGCCGGGGCTGATGCGGCCCTCGCGACTCACGTCGGTCATCTCGGTGATGACCAGCCCGGCGCCGCCCATGGCGCGGCTCCCCAGGTGCACGAGGTGCCAGTCGTTGATGGTTCCGTCCTCGGCCGAGTACTGGCACATGGGTGAGACCACGACCCGGTTCTTGAGGGTCATGTCGCGCAGGCGGAACGGGGTGAACATCGGCGGCGGCGCCGGCGCCAACGGCACGTTCACGCCGCTCTGGTTGGCCGCCTGCTCGGCAAACCACGTATCGATCCGCGAGACGTAATCGGGGTCGCGCAGCCTCAGATTCTCGTGGCTGATGCGCAGCGAGCGCGTGAGCAGGCTGAAGCCGAACTGGATGGGTTCGAGCTTGTCGTAGTAGCGCTCGGTTTCCTCGAACCAGGAGAGCGACGTGCGCGCCGCGCGCTGCAGGCTCTCGACCGCGGGACGGCGCGCCTCGTCGTAGGCCGCGAGCGCCGTGGCCACGTCGCCGTTCGCGAGCACGGCCTCGGCCAGCGCGATCGTGTCCTCCATCGCGAGCTTCGTCCCCGAGCCGATGGAGAAGTGCGCCGTATGCGCGGCGTCGCCCACCAGAACCACGTTCTCGTGGTGCCAGCTGCCGCAGGAGACGATGGGAAAGTTGCGCCAGTGGGAGCGGTTCTTGAGGAGTGGATGGCCGTCGAGCTCGTCACCGAAAAGCTCCTCCATATAGGCGACGGTGGCGTCTTCGTCCTCCGGCGCAAGCCCGCTGCGCGCGAAGGTGTCCTCCGTGCACTCCACGATGAAGGTGGAATAGCCCTTCATGTAACGATAGGCGTGGACACGCCAGAGCCCGTGCTCGTTCTCCTTGAAATAGAACGTGAAGGCCGGGAACTCGCGAGTCGTGCCCAACCACACGAAGCGGTTGGGCCTGAACTCGACCTCGGGGCGGAAGTGCTCGCCGTAGAAATCGCGTACGAGGCTGTTCACGCCGTCGGCGGCGAGCACCATGTCGCTGTCGCGGAAACGCTCGGGATCCGTGAACTCGGTCTCGAAACGCATCTCCACGCCCAGCTCGGCGCACCGGGACTGGAGGATGGAGAGCATCACCTTGCGCGACATGCCGGAGAAACCGTGTCCGGTGGAGCTGAGGATCCGGCCCTTGAAGTGGATGTCGATGTCGTCCCAATGGGCAAAGCTTTGCGTGATCGCGTCGTGGGTCGGAGCATCGGCCCCTTCGAAGCTCTCGAGGGTGGCATCGGAGAACACGACGCCGAAGCCGAAGGTGTCGTCCGGGCGGTTCCGCTCGATGACCCGGATCTCCGACCGCGGAAGGGCCTTCTTCATGAGGATCGCGAAATAGAGGCCGGCGGGGCCGCCACCGAGACAGGTGATCTTCACCGGTTGCGCGCCCTTTCTTCCTCGAGCTGCCTCAGCTTCGAGCGTTGCACCTTGCCGGTTTGCGTGCGT
The DNA here is from genome assembly GCA_046759605.1 of Alphaproteobacteria bacterium. Lineage (GTDB taxonomy): Bacteria > Pseudomonadota > Alphaproteobacteria > UBA6615 > UBA6615 > JBHICL01. The sequence goes on from JBHICL010000243.1 coordinate 3,133, forward strand.
GGCAACACATCGATGAACTCGACCGCGCGCGGGTATTTATAGGGCGCGATCTCCTTCTTCACGAGGTCCTGCAGCTCGCTCGCGGTCGTGTCCCCGGCCTCCCCCGGGTCGCTCAGCACCACGAAGGCCTTGACGATGTGGCCGCGCTCGGGATCGGGCGAAGCGACGACGGCGCACTCCTTGACCTTCGGGCTTTCCAGGAGCACCGCCTCGACCTCGGGACCGGAAATGTTGTAGCCGGCCGAGATGATCAGGTCGTCGGAGCGGCCCTGGTACCAGTAGTAGCCGTCCTCGTCCTCGAGGTAGAGGTCGCCGGGGAGGTTCCAGCCGTCCTTTACATAGGCGTGCTGGCGCTCCGGGTCATCCAGGTAGCGGCAGACCGTGGGGCCGCGTACCGCCAGGTGGCCGACATGGCCGGGGGGGAGCGGCCGGCCCTCATCGTCGAGGATGCGGGCCTCGTAGCCCGGCACGACCTTGCCCGTGGCGCCGGGGCGGATGTCATCCCCCGAGGACGCGATGAAGATGTGCAGCATCTCGGTGGAGCCGATGCCGTCGATGATGCGGATCCCCGTCTTGTCGTGGAATGCGTCGAAGGTGGGTTTCGGCAGCGTCTCGCCCGCCGAGACGCATTTCTCGAGGCTCGATATGTCGTAATCGGCGAGGAGATCGAGCATCGCCCGGTACATGGTGGGTGCGGTGTAGAGCGTGTTGCAGCGGTGCGTCTCGATCGCCTCCAGCAAAGTCTGGGGCGAGGGCTTGTCCACGAGCACGACCGAGGACCCGTACCGGAGCGGGAAGCACAGGAAAGCGCCCAGTCCGAAAGTGAAAGCCAGGGGCGGCGAGCCGGTATAGACGTCCTCGGGCCGCGCATCGAACACGTGCCTGGGGAAGCACTCGCATGCGGCGAGGATGTCCCGGTGGAAGTGGATCGTCCCCTTGGGCTGGCCGGTGGTGCCGGAGGTGAAGGCTATGAACGCCACGTCGTCGGCGGCGGTGTCGACGTTCGCAAAGCCGGCCGGCTTGTCGGCGATCCGGCCGTCGAGATCGGCCCGCGGATCGGTTCCCTCGCCGAGGCCGGTGAAGTACGAGACCGTCTCGAGGCCCGACGCCCGCTCGCGCGTCAGGTCGAGCTCTTCGGCGAGCGCAATGTCGCAGAGAGCGTGCCGGATACGCGCCTTGTCGATGACGAACGCGAGCTCCCGCGCCCGGAGCATGGGCATGGTGGGCACGCAGACGCCGCCCGCCTTGATCACCCCGAGCCAGGTCGCCGCCATCATCGGGTTGTTCGGACCCCGCAGCAGGACGCGGTTGCCGGGCGCGAGACCCTGGTCTTCGGTAAGGACGCGCGCGATCCGGTCGGCGCGGTTCTGCAGCTCGGCGTAGGTCCATTCAGCGCCGCCGAAGACGAACGCCCGCCGCCCGCCGCGGCCTTCCCGCACGTGGTGGTCGAGGACATAGTCCGCGGCGTTGAGGCGTCCGGGACAGGCGGTGAGCTCGGGCAGCGAGGAGAACGAGATCTCCGCCCACATCTCCCGCGGTGGAAGATTGTCGCGGGCGAAGGTATCGACGTGGGACGTTTCTCCGCCTGGCAGCTTGATGTCAGACATGTGCTGGGTCCTTCTCGGCTTCCTCCGCGAAGTCCGGTATCTGCGGGCACACAGTGACCGTGTTGGAAGGCACGCTGGCCCTGCCGGAGGTATCGTAGGCGCGCACATAATAGCCATAGCTGATGCCGCCGAGTACCGTCCGGTCCACGTAACGCGCGCCCTTGACCGCTTCCCTGCACCGGATCTCGCCGTTGTCGTCGGCCCGGTAGATGTCGTAGCCGGCTATGGCGCCCTCCGCCCGCGACCATTGGAGGCGCACCTCGCCGTCGCGCTCGTCGGCCGTGAGCCCGGCCCCGCCGGCGGGCCACCGCGGGTTGGCGCCGGTCGGATCGTCCGGCGGCGCGTGACGCGCCCCCTTGGGCCACAGGAAGCAATGCACCTCCTTGAAGTTCTCGTCGAGGGTCTTGCAGACGTTGCAGTAGATACA
>JBHICL010000244.1:0-5157 GCA_046759605.1 Alphaproteobacteria bacterium
TTTCGCCTTCTTCACCCGCGGGAACGCCCGCTCGCAGATCGTGCAGATGTTCGGGTTCATCTTGCTGGTCGTGATCCCGACCAGCTTGAAGGGCAGCGACAGGGGGCCGCGGATCGGGATGGGCATGTGGATCTGCGACCAGCAGCCCTTGCAGATCAGGGATTTATCGAGTTCTGGTATGTCGCCCTCCACCGAAGGACATGGGCCATAAAATGAGCCCCACCAGCGCTCGACACTCAGCGAAGGCGGGGCGAAGTGCGGGAATAACCCTATTCTATGGTGTGCGACAGCCGTCTGATGTGATCGCCGTCACAGTGAGCGGCCAACAGCCCATGAGCCGCGACGACGCTGGCACCCCGTCGGGTGGGACGTGAGCATGAAGACCTCCTCCCCCGGTCGCTGACACCCAGAAGATCGAGATCCCATGTCCCCGGCTGCGGACACCTGACCATCAGATCCGTGCGCTGGATCAAGCGCCATGACACGGCCGGCGAGCTCCACCCGTGCGGCCTTTGCTTCAAGAGGGTTCTCGCTCACAACGAGATTGTGCGGGTACGAGACCCCGAGGACGTCGGCAGCAGCGGCCGATGCTTCGGAGTCAGTTAGCGCCTGCGCCGCTATGGCCGCTCGCTCCTGATGAGCCGAACCACCGCCGAGCACAGCTCTCTCTCCTACACCCCAGGTGAGATGTGCGAACTTGATGGTTTCCTCGATGGCGTAGCACGAAGCCATCGCAGCAGTCGCGCATCGTCCACACCCATACACGGTGTCGGCTTCTTCGAGCCATCGAATCGCGTTGCGACGAACCCGATCGAATTCATCCGTCATGACGGTTCCGACTGGTTCACTCTCAACCAGGTCGCACGACATTATTGCGACCTGTGCCGCTGAAATCCGCGTGCGCTGTTACCCACAGTGTTACCCAAAAACAGAAATGGCTGAGCCCGATGGAGCTAAGCCATTGAAAAAATTGGAGCGGGAGATGGGACTTGAACCCACGACCCTCACGTTGGCAACGTGATGCTCTACCGCTGAGCTACTCCCGCACCGCGCCAAGGAGATATACGCATACGTCCTGGCTTTGCAAGCGGTCTTTCCCGTCCCCGCCCGTCTTGTTGGCCCTGCGCGAAACGCGCTATAGCTCTCCCGTCATGACGAACGCCATAGAGCTGGAAGACCGGCTGATGCGACGGCTCGAGGAGCTGGGCATCGAGACGACGACGCACCGGCACCCGGCGGTCTATACCGTTGCCCAATCGAAGGAGCTGCGCGGCACGCTCCCGGGGCGGCACATCAGGAACCTTTTTCTGCGCGACAAGAAGCGCAACATGTGGCTGGTGACCGTGGCCGAGGATCTGGAGGTGGACCTCAAGCGGTTGCGACGGGCGCTGGACGCCAGGGGAAACCTCAGCTTCGGCGCGCCCGAGCTGCTGGCGGAGCATCTCGGCGTCGAACCCGGCGCCGTGACGCCCTTCGCCATCATGAACGACCCCGAGAACCGCGTTCTGTTCGTCCTCGACCGGGATCTGCTGGCGGACGAGCCCATCAATGCGCACCCCCTGCACAACGAGGCGACGACGGCCATCGCTCCCCGTGACATACTGCGCTTCGCGGCCGCCTGCGGCCACGAGCCGATGATCGTGGATTTCGCGGACCTGTCCGGTCCTTGATAATCGCGCGCAAGCCGCCATTTTCTGGGGGAAAGAGGAGGGCACGGACGAACCATGGGATCCATTCTCAATCTCGATGGAGGCGAGCAGGCACCGCCACCGATCAAGGACGGAAGCACCGCCGACTTCATGGCCGACGTCATCGAGGCGTCACGCGAGGTTCCCATCATCGTCGACTTCTGGGCGACGTGGTGCGGACCGTGCAAGCAGCTGAGCCCGAGCCTCGAGAAGGTGGTGACCGAGGCGCGGGGCGCCGTGCGACTGGTCAAGATCGACGTGGACAAGAACCCCGAGCTGTCGGCGCAGCTGAGGATCCAGTCGATCCCCACGGTGTTCGCCTTCAAGGACGGGCGGCCCGTGGACGCCTTCCAGGGCGCACTTCCCGAGAGCCAGGTCAAGAGCTGGGTTGAGCGGCTCGTCAAGACCTTCGGCGCCGAGCCGCCGCCTTCCGCCGTCGAGGAAGCGTTCGCCGCGGCCGAGGCGGCGCTCGCTGGCGGCGACCACGGCAGCGCCGGGGCGCTGTTCGGCCAGGTGCTGGCCAAGGAGCCGGACAATCCCAAGGCGGTGGCCGGGCTCGCCAGGTGTCATCTGGCCACCGGCGAGCCGGCAAAAGCGCGCGCCTTTATCGACGACGCCCCCGACGAGGTAAAAAGCCACCCCGAGGTGGAGGCGGTCCGCGCGGCCATCGATCTCGCGGAGACGAGCGCCGAGGCCGTCGGCCGCACGGACGAGCTACGCGCGCGGCTTGCCCGCGACGCGGGCGACCACGCCGCGCGCTACGATCTGGCCATGGCTCTGTTCGGTGCCGGTGAGTCGGAGACGGCTGTGGACGAGCTGCTCGAGGTCGTGCGGCGCGACAGGAGCTGGAACGACGAGGCCGCACGGAAGCAGCTTCTGAAGATTTTCGACGCGATGGGCCCCGCGGACCCGGTCACCGTGGGTGGCAGACGAAAGCTGTCGGCGATTTTGTTTTCATGACGGGAAACCCGTTTGACCCGACTTACAAGAACCTGCCGCGGGAGGTGGCGGTGTTCCCGCTCGCGGGAACGCTTCTTCTTCCGCGCGGCCATCTGCCGCTGAACGTATTCGAGCCCCGTTACCTCAATCTGGTCCAGGCGGCGTTGGCGGGCCCGCGCATGTTCGGCATGATCCAGCCGGTAGCGGGCGGGCAGATGGGCTTGAGCGTCGGCGATGACGCACCCCTTTACTCCACCGGATGCATCGGCCGGATCACGAGCTTCCAGGAGACAGAGGACAGGCGTTTTCTCATCAACCTGAGAGGCGTCTGCCGCTTCGACGTGGTCGAGGAACTGTCCATTCTGGACGGATACCGGCGCGTGCGCGCAAGCTTCGAGCGCTTCCAGGGGGACCTGACGGAAGACACCACGACGCGGATCGACCGCCAGCGTCTGCTCGGCGGTCTGCATGCCTACTTCGATCGGGAAGGCATCTCGACGGAATGGAATGTTCTCGAGGAAACGCCGGACGAGCGTCTGATCACGACCCTCGCCATGGCCTGTCCCTTCGACTCGCCGGACAAGCAGGCGCTTTTGGAGTGCGTCGACCTCGAGCACCGCGCAAAGCTGATCATCGGCCTCTTAGAGGCCGAGCTCAGGGCCGGCGACGATGACGACACACCGGCACGTCACTAGGTGAAGGATGGAGGAACGCCTTGGCTGAGAGAAGCGCCAGCATCGATCCGAAGCTCCTGGAGATCCTGGTCTGCCCGCTGACCAAGAGTAGCCTTCGCTATGACAGCGAGGCACAGGAGCTCATCAGCGATCAGGCCGGTCTGGCCTACCCGATCCGCGACGGGATTCCGATCATGCTGGTCGAGGAGGCGCGCGAGCTCGAGGAGCGGGAACGCCGCTCTTGAGCGCCTTCGAGACGACCCACTGGCCCACCGAGATACGCTATGACGGCGCGACGAAGACGCTGAATGTCGCTTTCGACAACGGCATGAGTTTCGCCTTTCCGGCCGAGTTTCTGCGCGTCGAAAGCCCCTCGGCCGAGGTCCAGGGACACGGAGCCGACAAGAAGCAACTCGTCGCCGGACGCCGTCATGTGGGCATCATGAAGATCGAGCAGGTGGGCAACTATGCCGTGCGCTTGTGTTTCGATGACCTGCACGACACCGGCATCTACAGCTGGCAGTACCTGTACGAGCTGGGAGAGCGCCGGGACGAGCTGTGGCGGACCTATCTGGAGCGGTTGGCCGAACGCGGCCTGAGCCGTGATCCCTGACCGCGGACCCGCGGTCCGCATGGGCGCCCGCACAGGATAATCAGAGACTCCTGCCCTCGACCAGGCGCGGCAGCTTCCCCACCAGGCCCATCGCGTGGCGCATGAAGTACCGCTTGAGCGGGGGAAGCTCGTTGACCACCGCCAATCCGGCGTCGCGGGCCAGGCGAAGAGGCGCGATGTCGTTCGAGAACAGCCGGTTCAAGCCGTCGGTTACGAACATCAGCACCGTGTTGTCGAATCGCCGCCAGCGCTCGTAGCGGCGCAACACCTCGGCACTTCCGATGTCGAGGCCCAGCCGGCGCGTGTCCACCAGGATCTCCGCGAGCGCCGCGATGTCACGGAGTCCGAGATTGAAGCCCTGTCCGGCGATCGGGTGAATGGCGTGCGCCGCGTCGCCAACGAGCGCCAGGCGCCGGCCGACGTAACGCCCGGCATGGTAAAGGGACAACGGATACGACCAGCGTGGCCCGGTAACGCCCACGGCGCCCAGGAAGTCGCCGAAGCGCCGCGCCACCTCGTCCGTGAACTGCCGGTCGTCGAGCGCCAGCATGGCCGGGGCCACGGCCTCCCGTTCGGTCCACACAAGGGACGAGCGATGCCGCCCCGCCTCATCGTCCACGAGGGGCAGGATGGCAAACGGTCCCGCCGGCAGGAACCGCTCATGGGCCACGTTGCGGTGGGGTCGCTCGTGCACGACGGTGCAGACGATCCCCGTCTGCCGGTAGCGCCACTCGGTGGCCGGGATCCCGGCCGCGCGGCGCAGCCCCGATCCTTTGCCATCGCAGGCAAGGACGACCTCGGCGGTAACCGTGGTACCGTCGTCCAGCTGGAGACGCGCCTCGTCGGGGCTGCGATGGACCGCCTCCAGCCGCGCCGGCGCCCGGAGCCAGAGGCAATCGAGGCTCGTGGCACGGTCGGTCAGGGCGCGACGAATGTGCCTGTTCTCGGCCATGTAGCCGAGGGGCTCATCGCCGACCTCGACATGGTCGTAATGTAGAAACAGACGCGAGTCGGCGTCGGAGACCCGGATGTCGTCGATCGGGCACGCATAGGCCTCCAGGTCCCGCCACACGCCGATCCCACCCAGCACCCTCCGGCCACCGAGGGCGATGGACGTCGCCCGTCCGTCGAAGTGGTCGGACGCCAGGGCGTCGGGGTCGGTCCGGTCGATGACGGCCACCCTCAGCCCCGCCCCGGCCAAGGCGCACCCCAGCGTGAGGCCGACCATGCCGGCGCCGACGAT
>JBHICL010000245.1:0-5138 GCA_046759605.1 Alphaproteobacteria bacterium
CGGCGGTTGCCCAGATGGTCGATGTCGTCGATCTCGCCGCGGCCGTCCTTGAGCTCGACCAGCACCTTGATGATGGAGAGGATGTCCGCCTTACGCAGGATCCGCATCGTGTCTTCGCACTCGAGGGCGAGGCGGGCGTTCATCTTGACCCGGCCTACCGCGGAAAGGTCATAGCGCTCCGGGTCGAAAAACAGGCCATTGAACAACGCCTCCGCCGTCTCGAGGGTCGGTGGCTCGCCCGGCCGCATGACCCGGTAGATTTCGATCAGCGCCTCCTCGCGCGAGTTGTTCTTGTCCGCGGCCATGGTGTTGCGGATATACGGCCCGACGTTCAGATGGTCGATGGCGAGTGTGGGCAGGCGCTTGAGGCCCAACTCGTCGACGGCGGTGAGCTTCTCCTCGGTGAGCTCGTCGCCGGCCTCGATGTAGACCTCGCCGGATTCCTCGCTGATGATGTCGGCGGCGCAGTACTTGCCGATCAGCTCCTCAATGCTGATCAGCACCTCCTTGATGCCGTCTTCCGCGAGCTTGCGGATGTGACGGGGGGTGAACTTCGTTCCCGCCTCGAGAAGAAGCTTTCCGCTTTTGGCGTCGACCAGATCGTGGGACAGATTCATGCCACGCAGCCGCTCGGCGTCGAGGGGCGTCCTCCAGCCGTTCTTGCCGCGGGTGTAGACGATCTTTTCGTAGAAATAGTCGAGGATCTCTTCATTGGTCATGCCGATCGCCTCGAACGGCTCGAGGTCCCGGCCTTCCTCGTGCCGTTCGGAACGAAGCTTCTCTGTCTCGGCGCTGTCGAGCGCCATGAGAAAGGTGGTCACGGGCAACTTCCGGCGCCGGTCTATGCGCACATGGACGATGTCCTTGGCGTCGAACTCGAAGTCCAGCCAGGAGCCCCGGTAGGGGATGACTCGGGCGGCGAACAGATACTTGCCGGAGGAGTGGGTCTTGCCCTTGTCGTGGTCGAAGAACACGCCCGGGCTGCGGTGCATCTGGGAGACGATGACGCGCTCGGTGCCGTTGATGACGAAGGTGCCCTTGTCGGTCATGAGCGGCATGTCGCCCATGTAGACGTCCTGCTCCTTGATGTCGCGGATCGACCGCGAGCCCGTGTCCTCGTCCACGTCCCAGACGACGAGCCTCAAGGTGACCTTGAGGGGAGCGGCGAAGGTCATGCCGCGCTGCTGGCACTCCTCAACGTCGTATTTCGGCTCCTCGAGCTCGTAGTCGACGAATTCGAGCTGCGCACGGTCGGAGAAGTCGCGGATCGGAAATACCGACTTGAACACCTCTTGAAGCCCGAAATCCGTGCGCTGACCCGGCTTCGTGCCGACCTGCAGAAACTGGTCGTACGAGTTCTTCTGCACCTCGATGAGGTTCGGCATCGGCGCCACTTCGGCGATGCGACCGAAGTGCTTGCGTACGCGCTTACGACCGGTGAAGGACTTCGCCATTTGAGATCCTTTTCAATGCGTCAGCCACGTCGGCTCACGAAAGCGACACCAAGGCTTGCGCACGCCCGACACCGGGGTCGGGCGCACGCGCCGGCGGCAATCCGGACCCGCGCGCCGAGCCGGCCGGCCACCCGGTCCGGGTGGCGGGCGGCGCGGCCAACGGAACTGGAGCTACTTGATCTCAACGGTCGCGCCAACGGCCTCCAGCTTCTCCTTGATTTCCGCCGCCTCGTCCTTGGACGCGCCGTCCTTGACCGGTTTGGGCGCGCCTTCGACAAGATCCTTGGCCTCCTTGAGGCCGAGTCCGGTAATGGCCCGTACCTCTTTGATGACGTTGATCTTCTTTTCACCCACGGCCGCGAGGATGACGTCGAATTCGGTCTTCTCCTCGGCCGCCTCGGCGGTTTCCGCGGCGGGCGCGGCGGCGGCTACCGCGACCGGCGCGGCCGCGGATACGCCCCATTTCTCTTCCAGCATCTTGCTCAGCTCAGCCGCCTCGATCACGGTGAGGTTGCTGAGCTCGTCCATCAGCTTCTGCAAATCAGCCATTTCTTGCTCGTGCTCCTGAGACTTGTCCTGTTGCCAACGGCGGCAGCGGTCTAGGCAGCCTGTTGCTTCTCGCCATACGCGCCGAGCACGCGGGCAAGCTGTCCGCCCGGTGCCTGGAGCACGCCGGCTATCTTTGTCGCCGGCGCGTTGATGACACCGATCAGCTGGGCCCGTAGCTCGTCGAGGGACGGCAACTGAGCCAGTTGCTGCACGCCGGCCACGTCGAGCACTTTCTCGCCCAGCGCACCGCCGACGATGGTCAGCTTCTCGTTGCCCTTCGCGTACCGTGCCACCACCCGGGCCGCCGCGACCGGATCGGCGGAACAGGCGATCGCCGTGGGACCCATGAAGATGTCCGCCAGGCCCTCGAAGCGACTGCCGGCGAGGGCCAGCTTCGCCAGCCGGTTCTTGGTGACCACATAGACCGACCCGGCCTCACGCATCTGGCGCCTGAGCTCGGTGCTCTCGGATACCTTGAGCCCCCTCTGATGGGTCACGACCACAAGCGTGGCGTCCTGAAAGATCCGGCCCAGAGCCGCAACCACTTCTTCTTTTCTAGCTCGGTCCACTCCCAACTCCGCTGCCGTGGTGCGGGTCCTGCGCACCGCACCGCTACGTTTCGCCCCGGAGGCGGCACCGATCGACGCCGCGTCCGCGGGGTGACTCCTGTCCCAGGAGCTCGAGCCGCCCGGCCCATCGTCCGGGGCCGCCGGCCCTTCTCCTGTCTCTTGCAGGCATTCCATTAAGCCTCCGGGCCAGCGGCCCGGCGGCGCCTACAGTCTCGGACAGGCGCTCGCGATCCGTTGGACACGCCGTCCGGACGGACCGCTCCGTGGCCGCCCGGCAGGCCGGACGGCCATGGAAACCCTATGTGCGCCGGCTCTCACCCGGCGGCCGCCTGACGACCGCCCGTCAGGCTCGATACGTCCACCTTCACGCCGGGCCCCATGGTCGAGCTCAGCGCCACTTTCTTGATGTAGGTTCCCTTGGCCCCACTGGGCTTGGCCTTGACGAGCGCGTCGACGAACGCAAGCACGTTCTCGCGCAGCCGTTCGTCGTCGAAGCTCGACTTGCCGATACCGGCATGGACGATGCCCTGCTTCTCCACCCGGAACTGGACCTGCCCGGCCTTTGCGGCCTGGATGGCCTGGCTCACGTCGACGGTGACGGTGCCCAGCTTGGGATTCGGCATAAGGCCTCGCGGTCCGAGTATCTTGCCGAGCCGGCCCACGACCGGCATCAGGTCCGGCGTCGCGACGACCCGGTCGAAGTCGATCTGCCCGCCCTGGATCCGCTCTGCCAGGTCCTCCGCACCGACCACGTCGGCTCCGGCCGCCTTGGCCTCTTCCGCCTTGGCATCGCGTGCAAACACTGCGACTCGCGTCGTCTTGCCGGTCCCGCTCGGCAGAGCCACGACACCCCGGACGTTCTGGTCCGCGTGACGGGGATCGACGCCCAGATTCACCGCGATTTCCACCGACTCGTCGAACCTTGCCGACGAGTTCCGCTTGACCATCTGGATGGCCTCGTCGATGCCGAAGAGGGCCGCGCGATCGAAGCTGGCGCGGGCGGTCTTGAGCCGCTTGCCGATCCTCGCCATTTCGCTACCCCACCACCTCGATGCCCATGGACCGCGCCGACCCCATGACGATGCGGGTCGCCGCTTCCAGATCGTTCGCGTTCAGGTCCGCCATCTTCTTCTCGGCGATCTCGCGGCACTGCGCCGCCGTGACCTGCGCGACGGTGACGCGGCCGGCGGTCTCGGCGCCTTTTTCAATGCCGGCCGCTTTGCGCAGGAAATAGCTGGCCGGCGGCGTCTTGGTGACGAACGAGAAAGACCTGTCGCCGTAGACGGTGATGATGGTGGGCGTCGGCACCCCCTGCTCGGCGTTCTGGGTCGCGGCGTTGAACGCCTTGCAGAACTCCATGATATTGACGCCGGCTTGGCCCAGCGCCGGGCCGATCGACCGGGACGGATTCGCATCCCCGGCCGGGATCTCCAGCTTGATGTATCCTGCTATCTTCTTCGCCATTGCCGAACCTCTATTCGAGGCGCGCGGTGCGATCGGCCCGCCGTGGTCCTCGGGACCTCCCGCGCCAGTCGTGCCGGCCCACGGAGCCGGCTCACCTCTTCGAACGTCACTGCTTCTCGACCTGCGTGTACTCCAGCTCCACCGGCGTCGGCCTGCCGAAGATCGACACCGAAACCTTGAGCCGCGCCCGTTCCTCGTCCACCTCCTCGACGATGCCGTTGAAGGACTGGAAGGGACCGTCACAGACCCGCACCGGCTCGCCGACGTCGAAGCTCACCGAGGGCTTGGGCCGCTCCACGCCTTCCTTGACCTGCTGCAGGATCTGCTCCGCCTCGGAATCGCTGATGGGCGCCGGCCTGTTTCCCGCGCCCAGGAAGCCCGTCACCTTGGGCGTGTTCTTGACAAGATGGTAGCTGTCGTCGGTCATCTCCATCTTGACCAGCACGTAGCCCGGAAAAAACTTGCGTTCCGCGTTCACCTTGGCGCCGCGGCGCAACTCCACGACCTCCTCGGTCGGGACCAGGATCTCCTCGAAAAGGTCGCCCATATGCTTCTGCGCCGCCTGCTCCTCGATCGACTGGGCGACCTTCTTCTCGAAGCCCGAATAGGCGTGGACCACGTACCACTGCATCGTCACGTCCTGCTCCCGCTGGTCAGAACGAGCTGGACGAATTCCGACAGCACGAGGTCGACCAGGAAGAAGAACAACGCCGCGAACAAGACCATGATGAACACCATGAGGGAGGAGCTCATGGTCTCCTTGCGGCTGGGCCAGGTGACCTTGCTCGTCTCCTGTCGAACCTGTCGGACGAACTCGCCCGGGGAAATCTTCGCCATGCGCCTACGCCACCTTTCCCGGAATTCGGCGGAGCCGGGCGGACCGCGGTCGAGTGGCAGGAGTGGAGGGACTCGAACCCCCAACCCCCGGTTTTGGAGACCGGTGCTCTACCAATTGAGCTACACTCCTAGTTCGCCCAACCGCATGCATCGACCGGCCGGCGAACGGAATGGCCGAACCAACCTGTATGCTTTGCCGCAGCACGACCGCCGCTACTCTATGATCCCGGTGACGACGCCGGCGCCGACGGTCTTGCCGCCCTCG
>JBHICL010000246.1:0-5130 GCA_046759605.1 Alphaproteobacteria bacterium
TCCGGCGTGTTCCGGGCGATCGGCATCGAGCTGAGCAATCTCCGCCTGCAGATGTGATTGCCCACGAGCTAGTGTGCACCCACCAGGCTCCGAAAACCGGCCCTCAAGAGGACCTTGGGCGCAGTCCTGGGCCGGCAAGCAGGCAAGCCGGTGTTCGCCTGCGTTCCCTGGACACCCCACAGCGCTGGCGCTAGTCTCAGCCGCCCCGCGAAGCTATCCAGGCGACGCCGATGCCTCCACTCCTGAACTTCGTCACAAGCATCATCGATCTGTACATGTGGGCGGTGATCATCTCCGTTGTGCTGAGTTGGCTCATCGCCTTCAACGTGGTCAACACGTCGAACCGCTTTATCTATACGCTCGGCGACTTTCTCCATCGGATTACCGAGCCGGCGCTCGGACGCATTCGCCAGTTCATGCCGAACCTGGGCGGAATCGACATTTCGCCGGTGTTCCTTATTCTCGGGCTGATCCTATTGAAGGGCATGCTCATTCGGTTCTGGCCCCTGTCCTTTTAGGCAGGCGGGTGGGCGCGTGGGCACCGACGCGGCGAGCCGGCACCCCTGGATAACGACACCGGCCGGGGTGCGCGTGACCATCAGGCTCACGCCGCGTTCCCGCCACGACCGCGTCGAAGGCGTGGTCGAGCTTCCCGATGGCCGCCCCGCTTTCAAGGCCGCCGTGACGGCGCCTCCGGAGCGCGGCAAGGCGAATGCAGCCCTGATCGCCATGCTTGCCAAGACCTGGGTTCTGCCGAAAACAAGCGTGTCGCTCACCTCCGGCGCGACGGCGCGGACCAAGACGATCGAGATAGCGGGCGACGGTCGTGCGCTGGCCGCGCGCCTCGCCCGCTGGGTCGCCGAGGCGCCGAGGGGTTGAGGCACGCCGTGCCCGGAGAAAACGAGAAAGGTTGAGGATGCCGAACGCGGCCAGCAGATACCCGGGGAAAGTGATCGACGGCAGGGCCTGCGCCGCCGGGCTCAGGGAGCGGGTTTCCCGGGAAGTGGAACGACTGGAGAGCGCCCAGGGTCTGAGGCCCGGCCTCGCCGTCGTCCTCGTTGGCGACGACCCGGCCTCCCAGGTCTACGTCCGGAGCAAAGGCCGGCACGCCGAGGGCTGTGGGATGCGGACCCACGACCATCGCCTCCCGGCGGACCTGCCCGAGGCGGAGCTGCTGTCCCTCATTGCGGCCTTGAACGGCAATCCGGAGGTTCACGGCATCCTGGTCCAGCTGCCCCTGCCGGGCCAGATCGACGCTGCCGCCGTGATCGATGCCATCGACCCCGCCAAGGACGTGGACGGCCTCCACCCGGTGAACGCGGGACGGCTGGCCAGCGGCCAGCTCGCCGGCCCCAGGGCGCCTCTGATCCCGTGCACGCCCCTGGGATCGCTGCTGCTGCTGAAGGACAGGCTTGGCGACCTCGTGGGGTTGAAGGCCCTGGTACTCGGGCGCTCGAGCCTGGTGGGCCGGCCCCTGGCCCAGCTTCTGCTGAGCGAGCACTGCACCGTCACCATAGCCCACTCCCGCACCCGGGAGCTGGCGGACGAATGCCGCGCGGCGGACGTTCTGGTCGCGGCGGTGGGGCGCCCGGAGCTCGTGCGCGGGGACTGGATCAAGCCCGGCGCGACCGTGATCGACGTGGGCATAAACCGGGTGCCGGCGCCGACTGCCGACGAGCCCGAGCGTACGCGCCTCGTGGGCGACGTGGCCTTTGCCGAGGCCGTCGAGGTGGCGGGCGCCATCACGCCCGTGCCCGGGGGCGTCGGTCCCATGACCATCGCCTGCCTGCTCGCCAATACCCTTACCGCGGCGTGCCGGCAGCTCGGCCACGCGCCGCCGGCGATTCTCGGGTAGCCGCCGCGGTGGTCAGGGGGGCGGCAGCGCCAGGCGGACCACACCCTTGACGCGCCCGGGGGCGACCGGTTTTCCCTTATGCAGCACCTGGATCCGCCCGACGCGCGCCAAGTGAAGCGCCTGCTGCCGCACGGCGGGCAGATAGCGGCGCCACCGTTCGGGGTCCGGCGGCTCGCCCGGCTTCATCCGGGTTCCGGCGAAAAGACGCGCGATCTCCGCCGGCGAAAGCGAGCGTCCGGGTCCCGCCTCTTCGAGCGCGGCCAGGATCGCCTCGGCGACGGGGTCCGCGCGCGCGCCCGCCGGCCGGTGGGCATCGTTGCTCATGGACGGCTCAATAGCATGCGCAGGACGGCGCGGCCACCGTGGCGCTGGACGAGGACCGGGCGCCTGCTGATAATCGCGCGATGATGGGAGCGATGAACGAACTCTTCGCCGCCACGGTCCTTTTCGTCGGCGCTCATTTCGTGCTGTCCAGCGCCCCCGTGAGGGCGCCTGCCGTCGCGCGACTGGGGGAGCGGCGCTTTCAGGCGGTCTTCTCCGTCGTCATGCTGGTGGCGTTTCTGTGGATGCTGCTCGCCTACGCGCGCGCGCCGATCATCCAGCTGTGGCCGGCGGTGGCCGGGCTCGCCTGGATACCGGTGCTGGTCATGCCGGTGGCGCTGTTTCTTGCCGTGTGCGGGTTCTCGACGCCAGGCCCCACGACGACCGGCGATGGCGAGCCGGCGCCGTCCGGCAGCCCCGCCACCGGCATTTTTCGGGTGACCCGTCATCCCTTTCTTTGGGGAGCGGCGCTGTGGGCGCTCAGCCATCTCCCGAGCAATGGCGACGCGGCGAACTTCATTCTCATGACGGGCATCCTGGTCCTGAGCCTGGGTGGCATGTGGCACATCGACCGCAAGAACGAGGTGCGGCTCGGCTCGGACTGGGGGCCCATCGTTCTGACCACGAGCGCCGTGCCATTCGCGGCGCTCCTGAGCCGCCGGACCCGGATGGACTGGGCCGGCATCGGCTGGTGGCGGCCCGTTGTCACCGCGGCCTTGTATGTCGCGATCCTGCTCCTGCACGAACCGCTCCTGGGGGCGAGCGCGTTCCCGGCATGAAGCCGCCCAGATCGCTGGAACGCACCGGCTAGCGTCTGATCGCCTTGGCCAGGCGGAGCCTCAGGGCGTTGAGCTTGATGAAGCCCTCGGCGTCGCGCTGGTCGTAGACGTCGTCCTCCTCGAAAGTGACGTGGCCTTCGGAATAGAGGCTCTCGTCGGACCGCCGGCCCACCACCGCGACGTTCCCCTTGTAGAGCTTGAGCCGTACCGTGCCCTGGACCCGCTCCTGGCTCTTGTCGATGAGCGCCTGCAGCATCTCCCGCTCGGGCGAGAACCAGAAGCCGTTGTAGATCAGCTTGGCGTACCGCGGCATCAGCTCGTCCTTGAGGTGCATGGCCTCGCGGTCGAGGGTCAGGGATTCCATGGCCCGGTGCGCGGCGAGCAGAATGGTGCCGCCGGGCGTCTCGTAGACGCCCCGTGACTTCATGCCGACGAAGCGGTTCTCCACGAGATCCACGCGACCGATCCCGTTGTGGCCGCCGAGCTCGTTCAACCGCGTCAGCAGGGCCGCCGGGCTCATGCGCTTGCCGTCTATCGCCACCGGGTCGCCGCGCTCGAACGCGATCTCCACATAGCTCGGCGCATCGGGCGCCGCCTCGGGCGCCACGGTGCGGGCGTAGACGAATTCCTCCGGCTCGTGCCACGGATCCTCCAGCACCTTGCCCTCGGCCGAGATGTGCAGGAGGTTCGCGTCGACCGAGAACGGCGCCTCGCCGCGGTTGTCCTTTGCGATGGGGATCTGGTGCTTTTCGGCGAAGTCGAGCAGCTTCGTGCGCGAGCTCAAATGCCACTCCCGCCACGGCGCGATCACCTTGATGTCTGGATTGAGGGCGTAATAGCTGAGTTCGAAGCGCACCTGGTCGTTGCCCTTGCCGGTCGCTCCGTGCGCCACCGCGTCGGCGCCGCATGCCGCCGCGATCTCGATCTGCCGCTTGGCGATGAGCGGTCGGGCGATGGAGGTGCCCAACAGATAAATGCCCTCATAGAGGGTATTGGCCCGGAACATGGGAAAGACGTAGTCGCGGACGAACTCCTCGCGCAGGTCCTCCACATGGATCTCCTTGACGCCCAGCATCTCGGCCTTGCGTCGCGCCGGCTCCACCTCCTCGCCTTGGCCGATGTCGGCAGTGAAGGTCACTACCTCGCAACGATAGGTCTCCTGAAGCCATTTCAGGATGACGCTGGTGTCGAGCCCGCCGGAGTAGGCGAGCACGACCTTCTTCACGCCCTGTGCGCCCATTGCCCTGGTGTCCTTGCGCGGCCCGGACATCGCCGGGGAAAAGCCGCGCGAGTATAGGCTCCGGAGGCGGGACGGCAAGCCGCCGTTGAACGGCGTCCGCTCAGCCGGGCGCGTGCGACCGGGCCCGAGCGTGTGCTCCGCGCTCGCTGGCCGACTTGAGCTGACCGCAGGCCGCGAGAATGTCCTCGCCGCGCGGCGTGCGTACGGGTGTGACGTAGCCGGCCTTGCGGACGATCTCGGCGAACCTCGTCATCGCCTCATCGGTCGAGCGCTCGAACGGCGCGCCGGGCCACGAGTTGAAGGGGATCAGGTTGACCTTGGCGGGGATGCCGCGAATGAGCTGGACGAGCGCGCGCGCATCGGCCGGGCTGTCGTTCACGTCCCGCAGCATGACGTACTCGAACGTGATACGCCGCGAATTACGCATCCCGGGATAGTCCCGGCATGCGGCCAGCAGCTCGGCGATGGGGTACTTCTTGTTGAGCGGCACGAGGACGCTCCTGAGCTCGTCCGTGACCGCATGCAACGACACCGCGAGGCTCACGCCCAGCTCCTCGCCGCAGCGGCGGATCAAAGGGACCACACCGGCGGTGGAGAGGGTGATACGGCGTCGGGAAATCGCCATGCCGACGGGGTCCATGACGATCCTGAGCGCGCGGGCCACGTTGTCGTAATTGTAGAGCGGCTCGCCCATGCCCATCAGGACGAGGTTGGTGATCCGCCTGTCCTCGGACGAAGCGGCCCAGTCGCCGAGATGGTCCCGCGCAACCATCAGCTGACCCACGATCTCGCCTGCCCCGAGGTTGCGAACCAGCCGCTGGGTCCCGGTGTGGCAGAAACGGCACGTGAGCGTGCAGCCGACCTGGGACGAGAGACACAGCGTGCCACGGTCCGCCTCGGGAATGTGGACGCACTCGACCTCGTTGCCATCGGCA